>DAOVBT010000402.1 GCA_030670375.1 Candidatus Aminicenantota bacterium
CTCATGGGTGATGATTGGGTAAAAATCGATGTGCAACCGGAAACCTGGTGGGATGAATTTGGTGAATATCCCCCTGGCACTCCAGATCCAACAAAGTACTATCTCCATGCCGAATTCGAGATTAGGCTGAAAAAAGGAAACTAGATAGGGATAACCGTCAACGTCATTCGTATATAAAGACGGTCTTTCTCGACTTCACTTGTTCAAGAGATTTTTGGAGGGCTCCATCGAGGGCCCTCTTTTTTTTGGACTTCAAAACAACCTGAATCCTGAATTTCCCTCTAATTCTAGACACAGGCGCCAATGCCGGTCCCCAAGTCTCGATCTGAGAATCTTGATCCTTCACACATGAAAAAATCTTTCGGGATTCCCGAGCAAGAGCCCTCAAATTCTCTCCGGTCAAAAGGACTTCGGCCAAACGGGAAAACGGAGGGTAATTCATCAATCGTCGATATTTGATTTCCTGTTCGTAAAAGCAATCATAATCGTCAAAAGCGGCATGCCGTATGCTGTAGTGGTCCGGATTGGTAGTTTGGATAAAGAGCAGGGGATCTCCCTCTCCGGCAAGAAATTTTGTCATCTGGTTTACGGTTTGAAAAGTTTTTTGACTCGCTCTGAAATCCGGCAGTGTCAGAAAAATCTCTGGATGAAGAATAACAACCGTCGAGACCGGAGGAAGATTTTCTTGGTGGGATAAAAACTGTGTCCCGAGAAGTATGTCGATTTTTTTTTCGGCAAATCGAGAGAGGATTTTCTCCTGATCTTTCCTTGTGCGCACCCTATCTGAATCGAAACACACGATATTCTTGCCCGGGAATCTTTTTTTCAATTCTTCCTCGACGACCTCTATGCCAAAACTTTTGCCAAACACAAGTTTCCCTCCGCACTCGGGACACGTGTTTATTTTGGGCGAGGAAAATCCACAGTAATGGCACAAGAGTTTTCCTTCTTTCTTGTGAAAACTCATGGTCACATCGCAGCGTTCGCAGCGGGGGATATACCGGCAGCGCGGACAGATCATGAATGAGGCGTATCCCCTGCGGTTGAAAAAAATGAGGATTGGGTCGGGATTTTTGCCGGTCAATTTCTGACCTATCTCGCGGATCAATTTATCTTCCAAAACACATTTTCTGGATCTTTCCCTCAGGATTTCAACTTTTCTATCTGCGGATTTTTCCGTTATCTCAACCAAATAACCTTGCCTTTTTGCCAGGTAATAGGCCTCCACCGATGGAATCGAAGAACCTGAGATCAAAAGGGCGGAGGCCTGTTTCGCTCGAAGCAGAGCCCCCTTTCGGGCATCATACGAGGGATTCTCTGTTTGCCGATAGGATTCATCGTGCTCATCGTCCAGTATGATCAAACCGATATTGCTCAGAGGCGATAAAATGGCGGAACGGGGGCCCACCACGACATCCGCTCGGCCCGTCCTGATCCGTTCCCACTCGCTTTCTCTCTGCTTTGCAGTCAATCGGCTGTGAAGAACCGCCACATTCTCTCCCAGCTTTTGTGCAAACTTTTCTTGAAGAGAGGTAGTCAGTGCAATTTCGGGGACGAGATAGAGAATTTTCTTCCGGATGTACAAGATTTTTTTAATCAAATCAAAGTAAATGGCTTCCCTTTTTTGTCTAGAGGCGTGGAGGTAAAAAGGCGAAAACATTTTTTTCCCCAGGGACGCAGAGATAATACCGGAGGCCCTGCCGGATTCCTCATCCAAAGAAAAATCCATCTCCAGCTGCACAGGACTCAAATCAATCTCGTTTTCTACCCGCCGTCGCATTTTTTTCAAATCGCTCTGCACCAGGATCAGCCCCTTTTTTTCCAGTCGAGCAAGGATCAATGACAGATTTTTTTGTTTGATTTTTCTTTTGATGAATGTTCGTGTGTAAGTCCCGTTGCGAAGGAGTTCCAGAATCTTTGTTTCCCCCTCAGCAAGCGACTCGCTCTGGAGGAACTTTTCCCCTTCTTCGGAAAGAGACATTTTTACCCGACTTTTGGGGACATAGGAAGGAGGAAGCGCCGCTTGAAGCATCTCTCCCCAAGAACAAAAAGATGCAGCGCTGAATTTCTGTGTGAAGAAAAGAAATTCGCTTGTAAAAACAGGCTCTTCATCCAAGACTTCCCGGATGTCTTTCAGCTCGTAATCCTCCCTTTTTTTTCGGGATTTAAGTCCGACAACAAATCCTGTTATTTCCCTCCGATGGAAGGGGACCAAAACCCGAGATCCAACCTTTGCCAGAGCTTTACTCGTCTCTGGAATCACGTAGGTGAAGGTTTTCGTAAGAGGAAGGCCCAATACGACTTCCGCATAAAGACTCATTTTTTGCCCAGGAAGGTCATTACCTTTTTCATATCTTCCCAGACCATTTTTTTGAGATTTTTATTGCCTTCGTTTCTGATAAGATAAGAAGGGTGAAAAGTGGGCATCACTTTGATGTTATCGAAGTCATAAAAATCACCTCGTAAAGCCGTCATCCCGAGAGAACTTCGGATGAAAAAATCGGCTGCCACTTTCCCCAAAGTTACGATGACTTTCGGATTGATCAGCTCGATCTGAGCGAGAAGATAATCCTTGCAACTTGCGATCTCTATTCCCTGGGGATTTCTGTTGCCCGGAGGACGGCATTTGACGATGTTTGTGATGTACACTTCATCCCTCTGGAATTTCATAGCACGGATTATCTTTGTCAGCAGTTGTCCGGCCCTTCCGACAAACGGCCTTCCCTGCATGTCTTCATCACGACCCGGGGCTTCACCGATAAACATGAGTTCTGCGTTCAGGTCTCCTTCTCCAGGAACAACGTGTCTCCGGGTTTGTGCAAGGGGACACTTCTGACAACTCAGGATAGTTTC
>DAOVBT010000173.1 GCA_030670375.1 Candidatus Aminicenantota bacterium
CCTGAATTGCTCGAAGAGGAGGAATACAGAACATTCCTCGACAGATATTTTAGCTTTAGAACAGACGAATTACTCAAGACATCCTCCACATTCGATAATATGAATTACAAACGTTTCCGGGCTCAGATGACAACAGCTCTGGAATTATTTTCCGATCCGGTTGTCCGCGACGAAATGCTCTATTCTTTTATGTATACTTTTCTCAAAGACTACTACCATAAGGGGATCGATGATCTCATCCAGACATTCAATCAAAATTGCACGAATCCTGACTATATCGAGGAGATCGACAATTTCTACCAACAAGACCGAGAAGTGCGCGACTCATGCACTATCCAAGTGTATAAAACGATCGATGATGTGGAGCTGGATGTTTACATTTATAAACCTGCTGATCTTAAAAGGGGAGATCGAAGACCGGCTGTGGCCTTTTTCCACGGTGGGGGATGGGAGTGTGGCAAACCGGAGTGGGGGCATATGCAGTGTGACCATTTTTCGTCATTAGGTCTTGTCGGATTTTCTTTCGAATACAGATTATCGACTCAGCATGACACAACTCCGATAGAAGGCTTGAAGGATACAAAATCCGCCATCCGATGGATACGGGAACATGCAGAAGAATTCGGTGTCGATCCAGATAAAATCGTCGGATCCGGCTACTCAGCAGGGGGTCATCTTGTCATGTGTACGGCCATGGTGGAGGGTTACGATGAATCTTCCGATGATCTGTCTTTGAGCCCAGCCGTCAATGCTATGATGCTCTGGGTTACACCTGCTATTGTTTATCCGGGTTGGTTTACAAGTTTGCTTAGAGGGAGAGCGGATTTGAGCGAATTTAATCCGATAGATCTTATCAAGCCTGGGCTGCCTCCCTCCATTTTTTTCCAGGGCACAGAAGATGACACAGTGCCTTACAAATCTGTTGTAGAGTATGTTACAAAGTCACGAGCTGCAGGAAACCGCTGTGATTTGGAAGTCTATGAAGGTCAAACTCATTTGAATTGGGGAGAAAATGCCAAGGATGTCCTGAATAAGATGGATGATTTTTTAGTATCTATCGGATTCTTGCCCTAGGATGCTCTGATTTCAAGATATCTGAAAGTGGAAAATTACCTTTTTAATTAAATATTTTTTTAGGAGAAGCAATAATGCGCAAAAAAACACCAATTTTCCTCATATTAGTCCTATTAATATTTACTGCCTCTCTTGTTTGGACACAGTATCAGGAACTCAGCCAATATGAAAAACTTAAAAATCCACAGATCCGAAAGATGCCGGATAAGCAGAAAATGCTTGTCGTTGAAAAGAAGGGCGATCCGAATGTCACCGCAGGAAAGGCTTTTCCGACATTGTATAGCACTTTTTTCAAATTGCCGGGTGCCAAGATGGCACCTCCTCGCGCCCGCTGGTTGAATCCACCTTCTGATCCAAGGGATGAGTGGGTAGGACTTTACGCCCTTCCTTTGCCTGAATCGGTGGATTCACTGCCAGACGGAGTGGAGGATGTGAAGATCGATTATTGGGAATACGGAGAGGTCGCCGAAATCCTTCATGTTGGCGCCTATAGTGAGGAAACGCCAACTATCGAAAAGCTCGTGGCTTTCATAGCGGATCAAGGCTACGAAATTGCAGGCCCTCATGAGGAAGAGTATCTCAGAGGACCTGAATCAGGCCCGGATGCTTCCAAATACATGACGATCATCCGCTACCAAGTCAGAAAAAAAATGAAGGTGCTTAGAGCTTTTCGACAAACTCTTTGATCGTTTGCCCGGAAGTCGTTCTAAAATTCGGATTGATCTGAATGAGTTCCTGCCATGTCAACATAGCGGCATCACGATTTCCCAGATCATAAAACTGAACAATCCCCTTGTTGAAATAGGCCTGTTCATGTTGTGGATTCAACTCTATCGCTTTATCAAAAGATGAAACAGCCTCAGCCGGATTCTTGCTGCGCCGGTACATGACTCCTAAATCGGTCCAGACATCCGGATTATTCGGATTCAGACTGAGATACTTCGAGTAGGCTTGGATGGCATCTTGAAACTTGTCCGTGTCAAAATAAAGATTACCCAACTCCAGCCAAGTTGCCAGGCTATTTGGATTGTTCTCGATCTCTCTTTCAAGAGCGAGCATCCGGCCTGACTGATCCATCGAGATAGCCTGACTTGAACTCGAGGGATTGATTTGTTTGATCCCCATCGAACCCGACTTGTATAAACTGTACACGTTTCCGAGAATGAATCCGACAATCAGGGCCACAAGTCCGATGATGAGAGCTGTATTCAACGTCACGTATTTGACTTCGACTTCTTTGACTTTTTTCATGATAACTCCTTAAGACTACTAATTCTATAATACTTCTATGAGAAATGCCACCGTCATACTTTTTTTCCATCTAACACTCGTTGACCTTGCTGGTGAGACCGTGATACTCTCAGTTCAGAATGGAGGCATACCATGGCATTGAAAAGACGGGATTTTCTCAAATATTCTGCTGGGACTGCTGGGGCAGCGCTGATATCGGTCGCCTGTTCTTCTCAGGATAAAACATCCATTTCCGGATCTTCGGATAAACCTTTCAGCAATCTCAGTCCGATGACCGGTGATGTTGTTCCGATCTCCGATGAGGAACGCCTGGGTCGGATAGAAAAGGCCAAACGCCTGATGAAAGAAAACGGCATACAAGCCATCTATCTGGAAGCAGGTACCAGTATGTTCTACTACACCGGAGTGCGGTGGTGGAACAGCGAAAGGATGTTTGGCCTGATTATCCCTTCCAGTGGGGATATAGCTTGGAGCTGTCCAGCTTTTGAGGAGGACAGAGCCCGTGAGTTGCTCCGGTTCGGATACGACATCCGCACATGGGAGGAAGACGAAAGCCCTTATAAGAGGATTGCGGAAATACTACAGGATAGGGGAGTCCGAGAAGGGAAGGTCGGGATGGAGGAGAGAGTCCGTTTTTTCCTGTACGATGGGATCAGAAAAGAAGCTCCGCACCTGGAGTACGTCAGTGCCGATCCTGTCACCATCGGCTGCCGTGTGTTCAAGTCACCGGCTGAAATTGCCTTGATGCAGAAGGCCAATGATATTACTATTGAAGCATACAAGGCTTCGATCGCCCGTTTGGAAAAGGGGATGACTAAGGATGACTTCCGTGCCATTTCTTCTGCAGCTCATAGTGCTTTGGGTGTTAGTGGAGGGATAGGAGCCCAGATCGCAGAGGCTTCGGCTAATCCTCATGGCAGCATCCAACACATAGAATTGAAGGAAGGAGATATTGTCCTTATGGACGGTGGATGCGGCATCGAAGGCTACCGGTCAGATATCAGCCGGACCATCGTGTTCGGAGAGCCGAACGAGCAACAAACGAAGATGTGGAACCTGGCCAAAAAAGCCCAGGAGGCTGTGTTTGCAACAGCGGGTGTGGGAGTTCCCTGTGAAGAGGTGGATGCAGCTGCCCGGCAAGTGTACATCGATTATGGCTTTCCTGGTGGTTATGATCTTCCCGGATGCCCTCACAGGGCAGGCCATGGGATCGGACTCGACGGCCACGAATGGACCTACCTTGTCAAAGGGAACAAAACACCGATGAAACCGGGAATGTGCTTCACCAACGAGCCCATGCTCGTGTTCCCCGGCGAGTTCGGGATTAGATTGGAAGATGACTTCTACATAACAGAGGATGGACCCCGGTATTTCACAACTCCCAGCCCCTCGATCGATGAACCCTTCGCTTAAAGGATCAATTTTTCGCCTTTTGATATAGTTCGTGCATCAATCTGACATTTTTCTCTAAGACATAGTTGTGATGCCTGAAACCACCTCCAAAATTTTTCGGGATATGCATCAACTCATGGATAATCGTTTCCTCTTGCTCTTTGTCCTCGAGCTTGTCGAATCTCTCGGATAAAAACTCCAACACGTAAAAGGCTTTGATCCTCATCGCAATCTGCAGAACTTTGCTCATTCCGTGGCATCTGGCGACGACTCGTCTTGTCGAGGATCCATAACTCCTGACACACACAACTTTGTCCAGATCGATATGAGCAAGATTTAGTGTTCGAACGATATCCGCGAAACGCTCTTGAATATCATCTGCGATCTCATACCGTATGTTTTTCCTTTTTTTCTTCGGCATTCGATCTCCACCTTTTCCATTCGGCCCATGCTGTTCCATTCTCATGGAGAGTGATATTTTTCCAGAACGACTTACCGTTATTACCGCTTAATCTTTTATGGCCTCTCCATCGGGGTAGGCGTTTATCACATCTGCAGGGACTTCATAAACTTTGCTCCAGCCGCCATATCTTTGAAGCACACGTGGTGAGGTGATTCCACATTTTTTCCCATCCTTTATCAGATAAACAGGACGGTTTGGGCGGTCACCCATTTCTATCACGAGATTACCTTCGAAGGTAAGATCGACCATCTCTATTTCTTCCATCCTCTCCAAGGTTTGATAGGAGACTTCGACGAGGTGCTGCCAGGGATCTTTCCCTCTGTTTTGATCATAGTTGAAACGAAAAAGGCTCTCCAAGCTACTAAAGGGACGCCTCACATACTTGCCCGGCCCTCTTCTTTCTATCAGATAAACAGTATCATCCGCGGTTTTGATGTATTTTTGATGGAGGTAAGCCAGATTATCAGGGGACGGCCACAAGGAAAATTCGTACTCCATCCGCTCGAGAAGCCTTTGACAGTCATCGAGAGAATAGGGGACCCGCCGCCCCGTTCGAGACTCTTTCCCCAGATCGCTATACGCACGAGTCAGATTCACAAAAGCGTTATACAGGTTGGTTCTTAAGTATCCTGTCTTGAAGTAGTTAAACCTTTCCTCTGTCAATCTTAAAAACAGTCGACAGGACGCGGCAAAGGATTCGGCTTTGAAAAGAATCGCCTGTTCCTGGTCAGAAATCTCACCGCCCCAGCCTTTATAATGGTCATAACTGACTTGAGCCATGTGGGTAGATAATTCCACTAGCTCTTTTGCCAGCTCGTATATGTTCCTATCTCTGTCAGCATTTGCTGTGGACGCCAGAGAACAAAAAAAAGATAGGATTAACATGACATTGATCATCCTGTTTCTCACGATCCCCTCCACATATCATTTCATTATTCCTCATTAAAATAGCGAAACCCTACCTGAAAGTCAATTTAACATCCCTTTCCATATGAACAACGCTTCCATCATTTTACTGTATTGTTTATGGGTGTTTTTTTTAAAAAATGGTAACCATTTTATCGGTATTACCGTATATAATAATAAATATCGGTATTACCGACTGAAAGGAACAATGAAATGAAAGAACTGACAAAATTGGAAGAATTGGTCATGATGGCTATCTGGCAACTCAAAGATGACGC
>DAOVBT010000166.1 GCA_030670375.1 Candidatus Aminicenantota bacterium
TTTTTATTTTTTAAAATGGGAAAAAGGGCACAAAATCCAGTCAGAAATGGCACATGCTTATTCAATATTGCCCATTTTTTGGAATCAAATGGGATTATTTTTATTGAATTTCTCATTTTTCTTAATTGCGACACAGTCTGAGCGTCAGATTCCCTCAAAGAACCACCTGTAAAGATGGCTTGGTTAGGTTGGGTCGGGATCTTCAATGGTCGCTTCAACCATCCCCAAAAGCCCCATTTATCACGGAAATAAGGATGTTTCTTGCTTGGAGCTAGGGTTGCTTTTGCTCAAGTCTTATGCTAACTTTACAGGCAGACAGAATGATAATATTCGGCACTTCTGGTTGGCGAGCCGTGATGGGGGAAGAATTCACTTTCCAGAATGTGCGCCTTGTCGTTCAGGCGATCGCAAACTATCTTAAGAAAAAATACCCAGGACAGAAGGTATCGGTCGTTGTCAATTACGACACCCGTTTTCTCTCGGAACGGTTTGCCTTTGAGGCCGCAAAAATCCTATCCCACAACATGATTCATGTCTATCTCTCTGATAGGGATGCGCCATCCCAGGCCCAGGCATTGCAGGTAATCAAGAGGAAGGCGAAGGCAGGCATCAATTTTACGGCTTCTTTCAATCCCCCTGAATACAATGGCCTGAAGTTCAACACGGAAACAGGGGCTCCGGCTCTTCCGGAAGTGACGGAGAATATCGAAGAAGAACTGAAACACCTGACGACAGATTACTCCTTTTGTCCCCTTTATCCCAGCGAGGAATTTATCGAAAAAATCGATCTCCAGCATGATTATCTTTCTTTCATCCAAGACAAAATAGATTTTCAACTTATCCGGAAATCCAAGATAAAAGTGGCTGTGGACCCGCTCTACGGCACCAGTCGAGAATATCTGGATGAGATATTGGAGGAAAATCATATTCCAGTGGAGGAAATCCATGGGTATATCGATCCCTATTTTGGCGGGATCTCTCCCTCTTGTTCTGAGGAAAACATGAAAGAGCTCAAGACCTTTGTGAGAGAAAAAAAATGCCAGATAGGAATCGCTACCGATGCGGACGGAGACCGGTTCGGGATTTTGGATGAAAAAGGAAATTTTGTCATACAAAACTTGATCGTCTCTCTTGTCTTGGATTATCTTGTGTCGAAAAAAAAGTGGAAGGGAGGCGTAGCCCGCTCTGTCGCCACGACACATCTCATGGACCGGATAGCGAGAAAATACGATCTTCCTCTTTTCAGGACGCCTGTGGGATTCAAATACATTGCCGACCTCTTTCTGAAAAACAAGATCATATTCGGAGCTGAAGAAAGCGCTTGTATAGCTATCAAAGACCATCTCCCAGAAAAAGATGGCATTTTTGCTGGTCTTCTGGTTGTGGAGATGATGGCTGCCATGGGGAAAAACTTGACAGAGTTGATAGCGGATTTGTTCAACAAGTACGGGAAGAGAGTAGGACAACAGCAAAGTATTCCACTGGATTCTGAGAGGGAGAAAAAGCTTGCAAAATTGAAAAAAGATCCTCCTGCAAAGCTTGGAACAAGAAAAGTCTTAAACTCCCAAAATATCGATGGAATCAAATTGAATTTATCCGAGGATGATTGGGTTCTCCTCCGGCCATCGGGCACCGAACCTCTTATCCGCTGTTATGCCGAAGCGGGCTCGCAAAAAGAGGTCAGGATCATGATGAAAAATAGTCTGGATTTGTTGAGCTAAAATGAAAAAAGATAAGAGCTCCTTCTCTTTCAAGAAAAAAGTCATCATCGGGGGAGTGGTTTTTCTTCTGTTCGTTTTGACTGTGGTCTCATTTTTCGGCAAAAGGGGATGGATCGAGATTTACAAGACCCGACGCAAGCAAGAGGTTCTCCTTCAAAAAATTGAGCAACTTGAGGAAAAAAAGGTAAAGCTGGAAAGAGATATCCAGGAACTCCAGAAGAATCCGAAAGCAGTCGAGAAAAAAGCCCGAGAAAAGCTTGGGCTTGTGAAGGAAGGCGAGATCGTTATAATCGATAAAAAAATCCGCTGATCTGAATTTCCCTTCCCGTCGCCCTTGCTCTCCTTGTGATTCTCTTTTCCTTAACAAGAAAAATGGAAGATTTGCTGAAAGATCTGAATCCTGAGCAGAGAAAGGCTGTTACTCATGGAAAGGGTCCTCTAATCATCATAGCTGGGGCAGGAACCGGAAAAACGAAAGTTATCACCCATCGCATTGCCTCCCTCATTTCATCCAAGATGGCCAAGCCAGAAGAGATCCTGGCGGTAACGTTCACGGAAAAGGCTGCGAACGAGATGGAAGAAAGGGTGGATCTGCTGATTCCCTACAGCTATTCCTTCGTTGATATCAGTACCTTCAATTCTTTTGGGGAACAGATTTTGAGGGATTATGGAATCGAGATCGGATATTCGCCGGATTTCAAGTTGTTGGATGATGTCGAACAGGCCATTTTTTTTCGAGAACATCTGTTCCAGTTTCAGCTGGATTATTATCGCCCCTTGAGCTCCCCCACACGGTATATCCAGGATATTTTGTTGGCGATCAAACGATTGAAACAAGAAGATGTCAAACCACAGGAGTATTTGGAATACGCTAACAAACTGGAAAAAGACGCGTTCGATGGAGTGACCAAGGAAACGGCGCTGAAACACAAAGAAATGGCCAGGGTTTTTAAGAACTATCAGGATCGCCTCGAGGCAGAAGGAAAGATTGACTTCGAAGACCAAGTGACCCAGGTTGTCGACCTTTTCAGAAAAAGGCCGTCAGTCCTCCAGGCTTTTCAGGACAGATACCAGTTCATCCTTGTGGATGAGTTTCAAGATACGAACTACATCCAGTTTGAGCTGCTCAAGCTTCTTGCGGCCAAACACCGAAACCTGACAGTAGTCGGGGATGATGACCAAAGCATATTTCGGTTTAGAGGAGCTTCCCTGGCCAATATTCATAACTTCCGCAACTTATACCCCGACTATAAAAAGGTCGTGTTGAACAAGAACTACCGGTCCACTCAACCCATCCTGGACTCGGCCTATAAGCTCATACAGCAAAACAATCCTTACCGGTTGGAAGTGCAAGAGGAGATCGATAAAACGTTGGAGTCCTCTCTCGAGGAAACGGGCAAGAGTATGCACATGCTGACGTTTGACACGCTTTCTCATGAGGCAGACAGGGTGGCTGAATTGATAGATGAAAAAGTAAAGGAGGGTTTCCGATGCAGTGATATGGCGATCCTTGTAAGACGGAACGCCGATGCTGATCCCTATCTCCGTGCTCTGAACATGAAAGGGATTCCCTTCCGGTTTTCGGGCAGTCGTGGTTTATACACCAAAGATGAAGTGAAAGTTCTGGTGGCTTTCATAAAAGCCTTGACAGATTTTGAAGACAGCAAAAGCCTGTTTTTTCTGGCACTTTCTGAAGTTTATAAGTTGGATCCGTACGATTTAACCCCGTTGACCAACTATGCCGATAAGAGAAATTTCCAGCTTCATCATGTTTTCAAGATGGTCTACGAAGGAAAAAATCCTGTTGCTATCAGCGCTTCAGCGGAGAAAACAGTCAAGCGGATAGTCGAGGATATGCTGTATTTTGTTCGTTATGCCAGTTCCCAAAATGCAGGCCATGTGGTGTATGCCTTCCTTGAAAAGTCAAATCACCTCAAATTTCTTGTGGAGAAAGGAGACCTCTCATCCGAGCTGAAGATTAAAAACATCCGCATCTTCTTCAATAAAATACGAAAATTTTCTGAGCTGGTCGAAGATGATTCCATCTATTCCTTTGCCCGGCATCTGGATCTTCTCCAACAGGTTGGAGACAATCCTGCAACGGCAGAAGCGGAGCTGGAGGAAGATGCGGTGAATGTGCTGACATTCCACAAGGCCAAGGGGCTGGAGTTTCCGATCGTCTTCATGGTCAGTCTCATAGCGGATCGTTTTCCCGGACGACATCGTAAAGAGAAGATTCCGGTACCGGACGATATTTTAAAAGAAAACCTTCCTGAAGGGGAAAAGTACTTTCAAGAGGAGAGACGGCTTTTTTATGTGGGGATGACTCGAGCCAAGAAGCTCCTGTACCTGACTTGGGCCAAGGATTATGGTCTCAAGCGTCTTAAAAAAGTCAGCCCGTTCGTATTGGAAGCCCTGGATCTTCCTTCTTTGCCCGATGAAGTGCAGAAAGCTTCGGCTCTGGATGAGATCCAAAGGTATGCTCCCTACACATCGAAGCCCCCTGTTTCGCCAAAGATTAGAGAAAAGGGAGTCCTGAGTCTAAGTTACTCTCAGGTCGATGCGTATCTTACGTGTCCGCTCTGCTACAGGTTTGGACGCATCATGCGGATACCTGTTCTTCCGCATCACAATCTCGTGTTCGGACGCGTTTGCCATAACACCATTCATTTTTACCTCAAAATGAAAATGCGAGGGAAAACAGTATCCGAGAAGGAGCTCCTGAAGGCCTACGAGGAGCGCTGGGTCAATGAGGGATTTTTAAGCCGCGAACATGAGGAAATGAGAAAAAGAGCGGGTGAAGAGGCGATGCACCTTTTTTACAGACGACAGGAGTCATCGAGTCTGTTACCCGAGTTTCTTGAAAAAAAATTCAGATTGCTTTGGGAAGGAGTCAAATTCACAGGCCGCTGGGATCGCGTGGATTATCAGCCGGAAGGGGGAGTGGTCATCGATTTCAAGGCATCGGCTGTCAAGGATCAGAAGGAGGCAGACAAGAGAACAAGAGATAGCCTCCAGATGGATATGTATGCTTTTGCCTTTGTCCGAATCCAGGAACTTCCGCTGCTGGAGACGAGGCTCCATTTTCTGGAATCTGATATCATCGGCCGCGCTGAGAAGGGAGAAAAAGAGTGCCAAAGGGCTGAGGAGAAAATAAGGCAGGCCGAACAGGGAATCCGGGATCAAAATTTCCAAGCTAAGCCCGATTGGCACAACTGCAGCCTATGTGATTTCAGGACCATCTGCCCCGAATCCTATGCCTATTAAAAAAAAGGGACGGTTCTATTTTTTTAGCCATCCTGGACTAAACTCAGACTTCGGATTTTCAGAAGAAATTGTTCTCTTCCATTTTGTGTGAGCATGACTTTCAAGGTTATCTTTGCCATCAGGCATGTCCTCCGCTCTAGTGAGGATCTTTAACGCCATTCCCTCACCGCTCTTCTCGGCGGCTCTGAACTGCGCACTTTAACTCCTATTCTCCACCTCTCTAGCCTCTGTTCCCGTGCTTGTCCGCATCTCTGATCTTTTAGCAAAGTCGTGCTCAATACAACATCGCCGACAATATGGGGCTGTCCCCATATTGTTACCCTCGAAGAACGACTCGTGAAGGCTAGATCCTCAATGTCGCGTCGGATATGCCTGATGTCTTTTTGTGTTAGAGTTTACCCACACAAAATGGAAAAGAACCACCTAAATTATTAACGGGCCGAGATTGCTTCACCACGTTCGCAACGGAGGATCGGCTCGCCCGTAGGGTAAAAACTGTCGATTTT
>DAOVBT010000072.1 GCA_030670375.1 Candidatus Aminicenantota bacterium
AAAATCGAAGGGCTGGTTATGGTCGGGCGTTATTGGACAAAACTCTACGTCAAATCCAAACCCTGGGCAGAGATTCGGGACGACAGTTGCCTCAAAAAAGGGTGCCATGACAAAAGGCTCTTGGAAGGCCAAGTGCAGTTCAATAAGGTCGCCTTTGACCACACAATCCATTTTGAGGATCTCAAAAGAGGGAAAAAGCTTCAGTGCACAAGCTGTCACTCTCAGATCGTTCAGGGAGAACATATTACGGTCACTGAGAGCTCCTGTTTCATCTGTCATTTCAAAGAAAGCGAGCATTACCCCCAAATCGATGACTGCAACCACTGTCACACAAAAAAAACCCTTGTGGGCCCCCAATCTCCTCGATATAACCACACCTTGGTTTTTGATAACGGGTTTTCTTGTGACAAATGTCACAGCAACACAATCCTTGGGGACGGAGAAGTACCTCGCGAAAACTGCTACAAATGCCATGGGGAAAGAGAAAGACTCGACCAATACGATAACACAGATCTCATGCACAGCATGCATATCTTCAAGAACAAAATCGAATGCAACCAATGTCACATGGAAATCCAGCACAAGATCATAAAGGATATAGACGCTATCGCCGATTGCACGACGTGCCACACGGATTATCACAAAGCTCAGAAAATCCTGTACATCGGAGAAGGCGGGAAGGGTGTTGACCACCCCATGCCGAACATCATGCTGGAAAAGGGGCTTAGCTGTAAAGGCTGCCACATCTTTCACGAAGAGATAGGCGATCGACAGATAGAAAGCGAAACGTTTTTTTCTGAGGGTGAAGCTTGTGAATCGTGCCACGGGACAGGCTTTTCCCGGATCTTAAAGGGTTGGGAAGACTCAACTGCAAAAAAATTAGCCCAGATCAAGATGATATATAACCAGGTCAACAGGGAAATCACCGGGAATAAACATCCCAATAGGGACAAGGCCAAGTCCCTCCTCGAAGATGCGCTTTTCAACATAGAGATCGTCGACAAGGGAAAAAGCGTTCACAATGTGACTTTTTCGCAGGAGCTTCTTTTGGCGGCCTATAACAAAATGCTCGAGGCCATCCAAACCGTGGATTCTCGATATAAACCACAGGCTTTTCAAATCGTCCATGGTGAGATCCCCACACTGTGTGCGAATTGTCACGCCGGAGTCGAAGAATTCAGCACCGAGATCTTTGGCTTGAATTTCCCCCACAAAAAACACTTGATCGAACAGAAGATCGAATGCTCGACCTGCCACTCCAACGTTCGAACTCATGGAGAATTCATTGCTACCAAACAGAGTTGTGCAACTTGCCACCACAAAGACACCCAAATCGATTGTGGAAGCTGCCATAGACTGCAAGAAACCTTCTATCAGGGAGGAAAAATGAATGGGCAGGAGATCCCTAAGGATATCATGGCAGAGGCCGAAGTGGAGTGCGTGGATTGCCATCTGGGAGACAACAAGCAAATCTATCGTTCGGATAAAGGCAAATGCGCAGAATGCCATGATGAGGATTACGCAGAAATGCACACAGAATGGCAAGCTTCGGTGAAAGATTTAATCTCCTCGATAACCGATTCCATAAAGGAAAAGAAAAATCTAGAATTAACCCCGCAGGAGAGAAATAGCCTTAGAAAAATCGAAATGGAACTGCAAAGGATCAAGCTCGACGGAAGTTCCGGAGTGCACAATTACATATTTTTTGATGAAGTCTTGACTGATTTGAAAAAAAAGATGGGATCTATAGGAAAAGCAACCAAATGAGAAGACGGAGTCAATAGCATTGTTGCGGTAAAAATAGGCGATTTGTTCCCCAACATCTCGAAAATTTTTAAGTTAGCGATTAATGATATAAAAACCTTCAATCTATCAATTTTATAATTTATATAAAAACTATATTGACAGATAAGTTTCTACAATCTATGATATTTAGCTACAATATTATTATTTTAAAAAGTGGAGAAGAGGATGAAAAAAGCATCTTTCATTTTACTTGCAATTATCACCATCATATTCGTTTCAACCTTATTCAGCCAAGAATTCACTTATGTCGGTGCAGCCAAATGTAAACTGTGCCACAAAAGCGAAAAACAAGGCCAACAGTTCCCCATTTGGGAAACGATGAAACACTCAAAATCTTTTGCGGCATTAGCATCCGATAAAGCCAAAGAAGTTGCCCAAGAAGCGGGTGTTGACAACCCGACAGAAAGTCCGAATTGCTTGAAATGTCATGCTCCCTTTTCCGAAAAAGCTCCTGAACTCAAGGAAGAGGGAGTGGGTTGTGAAGTTTGCCATGGCCCAGGAAATGCCTATAAAAAAATGAGCGTCATGAAAGATCATGCCGAATCCGTAAAAAACGGGATGACCGAATACGGATCTCCTGAAGCCATCAAAAAACATTGTCTCACATGCCATGAGAATGCACATGAGACCACGTTTGATTTCGATGCAGCCTGGGAAAAAATAAAACACCCTAGACCCAAAGAATAAATAGTGCTGACTCAGACAAGTTTTGAGGACATAACAAGAGCCGGCACTAGGGGACAAATAAGGTTACAACAAAATACTCCTGAAATTAGATTTAATATCTTTACTGCATGAGAAAAATTAAAATTCTGAGCCTCTTCTTTTTTGTCTTTCACCTCCTTCTATGCTTCGCGGTTGCTCAATCCAATGAAGATTGCGAGGCCTGCCATTCCGATCCAGGATTAACCTCAAGACGACAGGGACGGACCATTTCTTTGTATGTGGATTTCAAAAGATTTTCGGAATCTGTGCATAAAGATTCAGACTGCATCGACTGCCACCAGGACGCCGATGTGGAAGAATTTCCTCACCCTGAAAAACTCGAAAGAGTGAACTGTGGGATGTGCCATGATGCTGCCGATGAGGAGTTTTATGCTGGCATCCACGGAAGAACCCTAAGAAGAGGCGCTCCCTATGCTCCGACCTGCAACGAATGCCATGGAGAACACTACATCCTGCCTCCGGATGACGTTCAATCGCGCACCTACAAGATGAATATTCCTGTGCTTTGCGGGAAATGCCATCGAGAAGGAGCACCCGTAGCCAGGGTATACAACATTCCCGAGCATGACATATTGAGCAATTATTCCCAGAGTATCCATGGAGAAGGCTTGTTCAAACGGGGTCTGATCGTCACCGCCACATGCAATAATTGCCACGGAAACCACCTCGTTCTTCCCCACACAAATAGAAATTCCTCGGTCTCTGCTAAAAACATTGCCAAAACCTGCATCCAATGCCATGCCCGAATCGAAGAGGTCCATACAAAAATAATTAGAGGAGCACTCTGGGAGATAGAACCCGGCGCAATTCCTGCCTGTACAGATTGTCACCGGCCTCACACGATCAGTCGAACCAGTTTGGTTCTCGGAACGTCTGACCGGGAATGCTTGAAATGTCATGAAACAGACGATGTCTACAAGACGGTCGAGGGTGAACAGATTTCGATGACTGTCCAAAAAGAAGACCTGCAAAATTCCGAGCATAGGAACATCCCTTGTGTGAAATGTCACACAGATATCGATCCGCAGAGGCACCGGCCCTGTGAGACCGCAGGACGTGTAGACTGTTCCAACTGTCATGCTCAAGTCGCAGAAGACTATTTTGAGAGCAGCCATGGTATGGCATATGTGCAGAAAAATCCAGATGCGCCCTATTGTTCCTTTTGCCATGGAACACACAAGGTTCTGTCCCACCTGGACGAAAGAGATAAGACTTATCGTTCCAATATCCCTCAACTTTGCGGTAACTGCCACGGCAAACTGGGCCAACCTGCCATCGTAAAAACCACTGCAGGAAACGCGCTGGTCGACTACTCCAACAGTGTGCACGGACAGGGCCTGATCAAAAAAGGACTCCTTCCAAGCGCCATCTGCACAGACTGTCACACCGCCCATTTTGAGCTCAAACATGATGATGAACGGTCCTCCGTTTATTTTAAAAACATCCCTTCGACCTGCGCAACCTGCCATAAAGGAATTTTCGACGAATACGCAAAGAGCATCCACAGCATTACCCTGGCTGATCAGGATAAAAAGCTCCCGACTTGTGAAGACTGCCATTCCGCTCATAAAATCAAAGAAATCGAACAGGATCAATTCAAGGCCGAAGTCACCCATCAGTGCGGTTCCTGTCATGCAGATCTTTCGGAAACCTACACCGAAACTCTGCATGGGAAGGCCTATACATTGGGTTATCTTAAGGCGGCAAAATGCTCCGACTGTCATGGAGCCCACGATACCCGAAAGGTGGATGATCCTGATTCTCATGTGGGATTCAACAGAGTCGTTGAGACATGCCAGAAATGTCATCCTGATGCCAACCGTCGATTCACCGGATACCTTACGCACGCAACTCATCACGACAAACAAAAATATCCGATTCTCTATTTCACTTTCTGGGCCATGACCTTTTTACTTATCGGGGTCTTCGGCTTTTTTGGGCTCCACACATTGCTTTGGATGCCCCGTTCTTTCAAATATCTCAAAGAGAAAAGAAAAGCCGAAAAGAAACACAAGAGATACTACATTCAGCGTTTCACAACGGGACAAAGGATCATGCATATATTTGTGATTCTGAGCTTTATGGCCTTGGCTCTGACAGGGATGACGCTGAAATTTGCCGGGATGCCTTGGGCACAGATCCTAGCCGGCTTATTTGGTGGAGTCGAGGCAGCAGGACGCATCCACAGATTCTCAGCAGTAATCACTTTCGGATATTTCATTGCTCATATTCTTTCTATGGTTCGATCAAAAATGCGCACCAAAACGACCTGGAGGCAGATGGTATTCGGGAAACGCTCCCTCTGGTTCAACAAAAAAGACCTGCAAGATTTCATCGGTTCGATGAAATGGTTCCTCGGTTTGGGCCCTCGACCAGAATACGGACGCTGGACATATTGGGAAAAATTCGACTACATGGCCGTTTTTTGGGGAGTTGGGATCATAGGACTGTCGGGACTGATTTTGTGGTTTCCTGAATTTTTCACAAAGCTTTTGCCTGGCTGGCTGATCAACGTGGCCATGATCATCCACAGCGACGAAGCCTTGTTGGCCGTTGGATTCATCTTTACGATTCATTTTTTCAACACTCATCTTCGCCCTGAATCCTTCCCGTTAGATCCCGTCATTTTTACAGGATTGGTACCTTTGGACGAGTACAAAGAAGACCGTCCTGAAGAGTACAAACATTTGAAAGAAAGCGGTCATCTGAAGAAAGTTGTTCAACTCCGGGAAATTTCGCCACGAAGAATGCTGGCCGTCCGTATTTTCGGGTATACGTTTTTAGGGCTAGGGATCTGTTTGATCATATTGATAATCTACAGCATATTGTTTGGGTATAAATAATCCTGCTCAAACATGTCCTTGGGCATCTTCCCCATAAACTAAGAAGAATTCATCGGATACGCTGGGGCTTTAGACACATATGCTTTGGCAAGGGCTTTATCGATGTACTTCTATATCTATTGACAAGAGAGAAGTCCATCCATTAACATTCGGAAATCATCACAAGGAGATTATAAAATGAAGTCAATCAGGACCACTGGCGCTGGTTTGGCGATTATGCTTCTGGCGATCCTTCTCAATTCTCAAGAATTCATATATGTCGGCGCCCAAAAATGCAAGATATGCCACAAGTCCGAAAAAAGAGGGAAGCAGTACATCCTATGGGAGAATTCAAGGCATTCCAAATCTTTCGAAGTTTTATTCTCTGATTCTGCTCTTGAAGAAGCAAAGAAACAAAAATTAGAGAAACCGCCCTCAGAAAGTCCGGAATGCCTCAAGTGCCATGGATCGCTTCATGAAAAGGCTCCTGAAATCATGGCCGAAGGTGTAACCTGCGAAATTTGCCACGGCCCCGGGAGCGCGTACAAAAAAATAAGCATCATGAAAAACAGGGAGGAAGCCATAAAAAACGGCCTGGTCATTTATGACTCGGTTGAAGCTATCAAAACAAAATGCCAAACCTGTCATCAGGGCGAAACATTTGATTTCGACATCTCCTGGGAAAAAATCAAGCATCCCATTCCAAAAAAAAAGTGATCGAATCAATCAAATATCCAAATTAAGGATATGTAGAACATGCCATTATACCCTCTTTTCAAGCATTCTATTTTTCATTAAACTAATGTCAGCATGAGTTATTTGATTTTTTGAGGATAAAATTGAAGAAAAATATCGGAAAATTGCATGTGCTGACCGATACTGTTCTACAATCTCGTTTCTCGCACCTTGAGCTCGCCAGAATGGCTATTGATGGAGGAGCAGATACCATACAGTTCCGTCAGAAGAACGGTTCAACAAGGGAGATGATCGAGATAGCTCGAAAACTTAAGGGAATGTGTGCTGAAGCCGGAGTGCCCTTTATTGTCAACGACCGCGTGGATGTCGCAATTGCCTCTAAAGCTGATGGAGTCCATCTGGGGCAGGATGATTTTCCCATCTCCCTTGCACGCAAACTGATGGGAGAGGATGTTATCATCGGTGGTTCTGCAGTTTCGTTGGAAGATGCTCAGAGATGCTTTGCAGAGGGAGCAGATTATGTAGGATTTGGGCCAGTTTATCCCACCTCCTCTAAACCAGATGCCTCCTCCCCTAGCGGAATCGTAATCATGAAAAAGGCTATTGCGGCTGTTCCCCTGCCTATAATTGCCATCGGTGGAATCAATGCAGAGAATACCCATGAGGTGATCCGGGCAGGGGCATACGGGATCGCTGTCATCTCTGCTGTCTGCTGTCAAGCCGAACCAAAAAAAGCGACGCAAATGCTTTCCCAAGCTCTGAGTTTGGGCAAATAGGGAGGTTGTTATGTCTGAGATCCTAGCCGACATCGGAGAATTCGGTCTCATTCAGCGTATCCAGGAACTCCTCCAGGAGATAGGTGTTCACACTCCTGGAGTCACTCTAGAAATTGGAGACGATGCAGCATCTTTCAAACCTCGCCCAGGATATGAACTTTTGATTACCTGTGATTGCCTGATAGAAGGACGGCACTATCTCCCTCGTCACATCGCACCCATGGACGTAGGGAGGCGTGCCATGGCCGTCAACATCAGCGACATAGGCGCCATGGGTGGCCATCCCCTGTGTGCGCTTGTCTCCTTGGGATTGAAATCAGAAACTCTTGTGGTAGATGTGGAAAATATGTATCGCGGATTTGCTGAAGAGCTCAATCCCTTTGGGGCCTCTATCATCGGGGGAAATTTCACGAAATCGGAAAATACCGTTTTTATTGACATCACTTTAATCGGCGAGGTCCGTAAGAAAAATATCATGCTCCGGTCTGCTGCTCAAGCGGGAGATGCCATACTTGTCACGGGATATCCGGGCCAGGCCGCGGCCGGTCTCAAGCTGTTGCAAAATGCCAAAGCGAACGAAAATTTGCGTGCTCATCCTCTTGTCCAGGCTTATAACGTTCCCACGCACCGGGCACGGGAGGGACAAGCGATCGCACGCTCAAGCAAAGCTAATGCCATGATAGATACAAGCGATGGATTCCTGGCCGATCTGGGTCATATTTGTCAGGAAAGCAATGTTGGAGCTTTGCTGATCCAAGAAAAGTTCCCGATAAGCGACGAACTCAAGAAGGCTGCAGTTCAGCTTGGAATGGATCCCTGCCAACTGTTCTTGCAGGAGAGCGATGACTATGAATTGATCATAACCTGTTCTCCAGAATATGTATCTTTTGTCCGTTCAGCGGTTGAAGCGGTCAGCAAAACACCTATTACTGAAGTTGGCAAAATCACGGCCGCTGTCAAGGAAATTCAATTGAACCTCCCCGACGGAACAAAACACCAAATAAGCCCACTGGGCTGGGATCACTTCAAATTAAAAGGAGGAGAAAATGTTTGATCGCCGAATGGCACAAAAAGCAGCCAAAAATCTGGAAAAACTCAAGGAAAAGAAACCTCTAGTCCATAACATCACG
>DAOVBT010000439.1 GCA_030670375.1 Candidatus Aminicenantota bacterium
AAAAATGATATTTGGTCGCAGGAAAAACTATTAGCAGAGCTTGTTAGACGACGCAAAAGAGAAAGCCGTAAATCGAGATCTTAGCTCTTAACGTGATTTTTTTCCGTATGTCGATAATTCTTCCCGGATAACATGCCGTAAAGTTTCCTCAAGAGATTCCCTTTTTGAATTTATGTACTCTCTCAGAGCTATATTGATAAGTGTTTGGTAATTTCCTCCACCTGCGGCGTGAACCTGCTGCCGGAACCATTCAAGAATATCATCGTCTATCCTGATAGTGATACGCGTCTTTCCTTTTGCTTGTTGGATTACAGGTCCTCTTTTTCCATTTTGAAAATCGTATTCTTTTCTCATTATGCTAACCTTTATATTGATTTATTTCCCTGGCTGTCGCTTTCCTCCGCAGATATAAGACGAATCCGATCTCTGCGCCATGTATACACAATCAAGGAATGCGTCCGAATACATCCATGCCTATAGTAACAAAACGTTCTTCATCATAGTAATCATCGGGTATCGTGATGGCTCTTTCATCCTCCAATACCGATACGGCATCTGCAAAGTCTATTCCGTGTTTTTGCAGGTTTGATTGTGCTTTTTTTCTATCCCGTTCGAATTCCACTTTTTTATTATATGTACATTTGTGCATACTGTCAAGTCCACAAAGCAATCTGCAATACCTCAGTAAGGCCTAATCTATGCAGAATATCCCAGATTATTGCATCCTATCCCTGGGATTTGCATTTCATCCCAAAATCTTGCATTCCATCCCAGGTTAGTTTCCTTGGAAGAAACAATCCTCGCTTATGTTGGATTGTTTTTGTGCTGAAAATGGTGTATGTTCAGGTCTTTGAAAATACCCTAAAAGGAGGATCATTGTGAAAATATTTGGCAGATTATTTTCATTTGCAGCTTTATGGATACTATTGCTTTTTGCCTTAAATCCGGTTGCTGCGGAGCAGCAGGACAAGCGGATATTGACGGACGAAGATTATGCTCGCGCTGAGAAGTTTCTTAGTACTCATACAGAGTCGCTCGTGTTCGGTGGAAGCGTGCGGCCCACCTGGATCGATGAGAATTCTTTCTGGTACAGGAACACTATCCCGGAAGGACACGAATTCGTGCTGGTGGATGTAGAGAAGAAACAGAAGAAGAGAGCTTTCGATCATGAAAAATTGGCCTTGGCTTTGTCTGAGGCCGCGGGAAAATCATACGAATCCTTCAAATTGCCGTTTGAGAGTTTCAAGTTCTCCAATGACCAGAACTTTGTGATTTTTACCGTCGAATCCCTCAAATGCACATACGATATACGGAAAAACCAGTGTCTAACGAAAAAGGTGGAGGAAAAAATTGACCGCAATATGATGGTGTCTCCCAATGGCAAACTAGGTGCCTTCATCCGTGAACACAATCTTTGGGTAAGGGATCTCACGACCAAAGAAGAAACGCAGCTTACCACCGATGGAGTGAAGGATTTCGGTTATGCAACGAACAACGCCGGATGGATAAAAAGCGATCGGCCTGTGCTGCTCTGGTCACCCGATTCAAAAAAGATTGCCACCTTTCAGCACGACGGAAGGGGCGTTGGAGAGATGTATCTTGTGACAACTAATGTGGGCCATCCCAAGCTGGAGGCATGGAAGTACCCGCTCCCCGAGGATAAGGAAATTTTCCGGATCCACCGGGTGGTGATCCATGTCGATGGAGCCCGAGTCGTACGGCATCAGATGCCCCCCGACCAGCATCGCTCCACCGTCACCGATCACATCGCTTTGCGGACCGGAGAACTGGCCGATGCTGAATGGAGTCCGGATTCCTCCCTACTGGCCTTTGTCTCTGTATCCCGTGACCACAAGCATGTCGTACTCAGGATGGCCGATCCTGAGAAAGGCACAGTCCGGGATGTGCTCGAGGAAAAAGTCGATACGTTTTTTGAATCAGGGTACAATAAAGTGAATTGGCATGTACTGCCTGCATCGAATGAGGTGATTTGGTTCTCCCAGCGCGACGACTGGGGCCATCTTTATCTCTATGAACTGACAACCGGGAAACTGAAAAAGCGCATAACCGGCGGAAACTGGAATGTACTGCAGGTGCTGCATGTGGACAGGAAGGATCGCATCCTTTATTTTACAGGTGCAGGCCGTGAACAGGGCGATCCTTACTTCCAATATCTCTACCGCGTCGGTATGGATGGATCCGACCTAGAGCTCCTGACTCCGAGTAATGCAAACCATACGATCTCTTTCTCCCCATCAGGATCTTACTATGTCGATAGCTATTCAACTCCTGTAGAGCCGCCAGTCACTGAAGTTCGGGACAAGAACGGCCGGAAACTCCTAGCGCTAGAAAAAGCCGACATCTCCCAGCTCATCAAGGAGGTGAATTGGATACCACCCGTCCCCTTTACAGTCAAAGCCCGGGATGGCGTGACCGATCTCTACGGGCTTTTGTTCAAGCCCACTGACTTCGATCCTACTAAGAAATACCCCATCATCAACTATATTTATCCAGGCCCTCAGTCAGGCAGTATTCGTGGCCGTAGTTTTT
>DAOVBT010000130.1 GCA_030670375.1 Candidatus Aminicenantota bacterium
TCATTTCCAGTCTCTTCACAACAAAATCAATCCGATTTCATTTAAATTGAACCCTGGTTGGCTGAGACGCATTTATATTCGGATAAAACCGGATGATATTCCGGCTACAATCGGTTTTATGAAGGACAAATGGAACAGGATAGTTCCAGATTATCCGTTTGAATATCACTTCCTGGATGAATCTTTCGAAGGATTGTACAAAGCAGAACAACAGATGAGCGCGATCACAAATTACTTCACTATCCTGGGCATTTTCATTGCTTGTTTGGGCCTTTTTGGCTTAGCCGCTTTTATGGCAGAGCGGAGGACAAAAGAGATCGGAATCCGTAAGGTGCTGGGCGCATCTGTCCTGAAACTCATTTATCTGCTCTCGTCTGATTTTGCCAAGTGGGTTCTTGTGGCCAATATCATTGCCTGGCCGGTCGCATATTTGGTGGCACATAGGTGGCTTCAGAATTTTTCATACCGCACGAATATTCACATAGGGATGTTTTTGCTGGCTGCAGCTCTTTCTCTTTTCATCGCATTGGCAACCGTGAGTTTTAAAGCATGGAAAACGGCTACCGCCAATCCAGTAAAGGCCTTAAGATATGAATAAAATAAAATCGGAGGATTGAAATGAGAGAAGTCGTACTGCAAATACCGACGTTGGAATCCGAGCAAAACATCGACATCGACGTGAAGATCAACGGAAAAAAAAGAACCCTGCATTACAGGGTCGAGATCATTGCTTGGGATGACTATGACGGAGAGAAAGCGGACAAGGTCGATGTGATCAAGCGGGTCATAAGAGAATACGATAAAGACTGGAGATTGATAGAGATCGGCATGCCGACAGAAACACACATTCCGATCATGTTTCGTAAGAAAAAGACTGTGGATCCAGAATAAGCCATGTTCAGAAATTACATCAAAATCGCTTCCAGAAACCTGCTTAAGCAGAAAGTATATTCCTTTATCAACATTTTTGGCTTGGCCATTGCCATAGCCTTTTGTATTTTGATTTTTTTGTTCGTTCGTGATGAGGTGATCCACGACAGCTTTCATCAGAAGGCAGACCGATTGTACCGGGTAAACATTTTAAGTAAAAATGAAGATGGCAGCATGTCTCCTCATGCAATGACTCCTCCTCCGCTGGGGCCGGCATTTCAGGAGGAATTCCCAGAGATCGTCAACATGGCCCGATTTAAAAAGATAGGAAGCGTGGTCAATTATCAGGGACAGCCTTCCAGGGAATCCATCACATTGGCGGATCCTGATTTTTTCAAAATGTTCAGTTTTCCTTTGCTACGGGGAGATCCCCAGGCCGTGTTCGAGGACCGGAACTCTGTCGTATTGAGAGAGGAAGTCGCCAAAAGATACTTTGGTGATGAGGATCCGATGGGAAAAGTCCTTTCTATCAAGTTGGGCTCTCGGTTTTTTGATTTCACAGTGGCCGGAGTAGCTAGGGACATTCCGCAGAATTCAAGTATCACCTTTGATTTGCTTGTTTCTTTCGACCGGATAAAGGACTATACCCCAGAAAGGCTCCTGAACCAGTGGACAGGATTCACGACATTAACTTTTGTCCAACTTCAACGAGGCACCCTTGCAACTGAAGTGGAAAACAAGTTTCCTTCTTTTATCCAAAAGCATCTCGGCGCAGTTATCAAAAAATATCGCGGTGGAGATTTATCCGCCTACCAATTCGACCTTCAACCTATAAGAAAGATCTATCTGAATACCCAGGTACGTTCTTCCTACGTTGCCGGGAGTAATCCCCTCTACTCCACTATTTTAGCTGGGATCGCTCTTCTTATTCTCATCATTGCAGCCATCAACTACATGAACCTCGCGATCGCACGCTCTGCTTCCCGGCTGAGAGAGATCGGAGTGCGCAAAGTCCTGGGGGCTGATAGAAAGAAATTGATGAATCAATTCTTCGGTGAATCTCTTTTTTTTAGCTTCATCTCACTGTGTATGGGAATAGCGCTTGCCGAATTGTTCCTTCCTGCCTTCAATAATTTCACAAGTAAAAAACTTGCTATCGGCTATTTTTCTGATTGGACAACGCTGACTTCAATCGTGAGTCTGATGTTTATTGTCGGCCTTATTTCGGGAAGTTATCCCGCGCTTTTCCTTTCTGGATTCCGGCCTGTAGAGGTGTTGAGGAGCCACCTCAAGTTGGGTGGGAAAAGCAAATTCAGCCGGGGGCTCGTCGTTGTGCAGTTCACGCTTTCCATCTTTTTGATTATCAGCACCCTGATCATGACACACCAACTCCATTATTTGAAAAACCGAGACCTGGGAATCCGAGGAGAGCAAGTTGTCATCATCCCCACACAGGGCAGTCCTCAGGGAAGCCAGCTTGTGGATCGGTTCCGGAATGAGTTGGCAGCATATAACAATGTTATCAGTTTAGCTGGGTCGAATGAATTGCTCGGAAATGACAGGACTTATGCTGAAAGTGTCGTGAGTTACCAAGAGGCCAGAATCTTTGCCCATTACTTTTTCATCAGTTTTGATTTTCTTAAGACCATCGGGCTTGAGATCGTCGAAGGCAGAGATTTTGCAAGAGAGTTCACTTCAGATCCCAAAGAATCGGTCATTGTCAACGAAATGCTCGTAAGGGAATTGGGCTGGGATTTAGCAGTCGGCAAGCAGATAAAGACTTTTATGGGAAGGAAAGAGCCCTTGACTGTCGTTGGCGTCACAAAAGATTTCCACTTCGAATCCCTGCGCACCCAGATTAAACCGGCTATCTTTTATATCGAGCCTCGAAATCAGCAAGAGTTTATCTATGTCAAGATCGGGCCCGATGACATCCCGGCCACTCTGGGACTTTTAGAGGGCACCTGGAAAAAGAATGCACCTAATTTTCCGTTTATGTATTCTTTTCTCGACGAAGAGTTTCACAAATTATACAGGATGGAGGAACGATGGCAACGAATCATCCGTAATACCTCGATTTTCGCCATCCTCATTTCTTGTTTAGGCCTTTTTGGATTAACTGCACTGGCCATTGCCCGGCGCACAAAGGAGATAGGCATCCGCAAAGTCCTCGGTGCATCCGTTGCTGGTTTGACGCGGATGGTCAGCATGGACTTTCTTAAACTGGTTGTCTTCGCCAATTTTATTGCCTGGCCCTTAGCCTATTACGCCATGAGTCGCTGGCTCCGGGGTTTTGCCTTCCGGATAGATATCAAATTTGGGGTATTCCTTTTGGCTGCGGTGTTAGCTGCCGCGATTGCCCTGTTGACTGTAGGGCTCCAGGCTGTGAAAGCCGCCGTTGCAAATCCTGTCGAGTCCTTGAGGTATGAATAGAATAAAAAAGCTATACACTGTAAAATAGTCGATATTAACTCAATATTGGAGATTGATATGATAAAGATGAAAGAAATCACAAAATTCTACTCGACTGGTTTTGTCAAAACCTTCGTCCTACGAAACATCAACCTGAATGTGGAAGAAGGGGAGTTTTTGACCATCATGGGGCCTTCCGGGGCAGGAAAATCCACATTATTGCACATCCTCGGCATGTTGGATTCACCCTCCAGCGGAGATTATTTTTTCTACGACAAACCTGCGCACAGACTGAGCGAAAGGCAGCTATCCGACCTTCACAAAAATCATATCGGATTTGTCTTTCAAAGTTATCACCTCATCGATGACCTGACGGTTTATGAGAATCTGGAAACGCCATTGTTATATAAAAAAGTCAAAGGCTCTGAGCGAAAAGGCAAGATAGCCGAGATGCTCGACCGGTTCAACATGGTGGCCAAGAAAAAACTCTTTCCCAACCAATTATCCGGTGGTCAGCAACAAAAAGTAGCTGTCGCTCGAGCCATTATCATCAATCCAAAGCTGATTCTGGCCGATGAGCCAACCGGGAATTTGAACACTAAAGAGGGGACAGAGGTGATGGATCTTCTGAAAGAATTGAACGAGAGTGGGACCACAATCATTCAAGTCACGCACTCGGAAAAAAATGCTTCTTATGGCGCCAGAATCATCAACTTGGTCGATGGATGGATCGTGGATAAATGAGAAATCGATAAAATTATCCTGTCGGAGGAAAACGATGAAAAAGATAAAACTCGTGAATGTTCTACTGGTTTTGGCCCTCACCACAACCATGTGGGGTCAGCAGACGGAAAAACAGCTATCTCTTAATGACTGTATTGTAGGGGCCTTGAAAAACAACCTCGGCTTGGCCGTAGAAGTGTATAATCCCCAATTGGCCGATATATCTGTCACACAGGCGAAGGAAAAGTTTATTCCCAATCTTTACTTTGGAATTAACAGACAAGAAACCAATCAACCTTCCTTTTCCTGGATCGATGCGGCAGCCCAAGTTGAAGAAAAATTCAATGACTATTACGGCCAACTCACACAAGAGATCCCCACAGGAGGAAGATTCGATATCACATTGTATTCGTACGAAGTCGAGACAACACGGAAATTCCAGACCATCAATCCGCGGTTCGGAAGCCAGCTAAGGTTTAATTTCACCCAACCCTTCCTGAAGGACTTCGGATTCAAGGTGAGCCAAAGGGAAATTCACATTGCCAGGTACAACACAGAGATCTCGGAGAGCAGATTGAAACAAACTCTCCTAGATACGATATACAACGTCGAGGAAGCCTACTGGAATTATGTCGGAAGCATTGAATATTACAAGGTCATGGAACACTCTTTGAAATTGGCCCAGGATTTGCTGGCAAAAAATACGAGGGAAGTGGAAGTCGGCATGCTGGCACCGATCGAAGTATTAACCGCCAAGTCCGAAGTCGCAAGAAGAGAGGCGGACATTCTCCAAGCAGAATCTATGATAAAGGGGACGCAAGACCGGCTGAAAACCATACTGAATTTATCAGCTAAAGAAGATATTGATTTGACGAAGATCATACCGACGGATACGCCTACGTTCGAGGAAAGAGAAGTTAGCCTGGAGGAAGCGCTGACCATGGGACTCCAAATGAGGCCAGATTTGCAAACCACCCGAGTTGATTTGAAAAACAAAGATCTGGACTTGAGTTTTGCGAAAAACCAGCTTCTGCCAGAGCTTAATTTGCAAGCTTCCTACTGGAGCCCGGGCATATCTGGAACGCAACTTCTTTTTGAAAATGACGATCCTTTCACAGGTAACATCATCGGGACAGTTCCAGGTAAATCCTCGGATGCGCTGAGAGATGCGCTCAAATTCAAATACAAGAATTGGTCGCTTGGTTTGACACTTTCCATCCCGATCACTTCGGTTGTTACCCGTGCCCAATACGCCCAAGCCAGAGTTAGTCTTGAACAGGCACAAGCCAACCTGCAGAATCAAGAACAACAGGCATTCCTCGAGATCAGGGATGCGGTGCGGGATGTGCAGATAAGTTACAAGCAGGTACAGGCCTATAAACTCGCAAGAGAATTGGCACAGGAAAAGCTTGAAGCCGAGCAAAAAAAACTGAAAGTAGGGTTGGCGACGAACTATGAAGTCCTTCTGCACCAGAGAGATCTGTCCGATGCACAGAGTTCTGAGCTAAGGGCTGTGATCGACTACAATCTTTCTCTTGCCGCTTTGGACAGAGCGCTGGGAACGACCTTGGAGAAAAAGAACATCAAAATGACCGAAATCTGGTCCTCAATAGATTAAAGATTCTTTGCTCCTACAATCTGGAGGGATCTCTATTTCCGTGATATCAAAAGGCTTCATATAGGCTTTTAGGAATGGTCGCTTCAACCATCCCCAAAAGCCCAATTTATCACGGAAACAAAGATGCTTACTTACAATCTCTATCATTTTACTTTTTATAAATCTCTATCATATAATTATCCATCAAAATTCACACACATAAGATACTGGACCTATGGACAATTCAGGAGATTATAGGTGATAAAAAAAATAGCCTGAATATTTCAGGTAAGGTGAGGTTAAACATGAAGACGATGAAAAAGTATTTTGCGGAGGACATGCCCCGGCGGAAATTCCTCCAGATGAGCTTGAAAGGAGGAATAGCCCTGGCTGCGACACCCGCTCTGATGACGCAGCTTCTTTCCTGTAAAAAAGCAACCTCTGTATATGCAAAATTGGAGTTGGACCCCCAGCTTTACAACCGAACGATCCAGAAAGCCCTCGAAAAGGGGGGGGAATTCGCTGATGTTTATGTGGAAAACAGGATTTCGCGGAATATCATCATGGAGGAAT
>DAOVBT010000237.1 GCA_030670375.1 Candidatus Aminicenantota bacterium
TCATCAAAAGTGATGATGTCCATGCTTTCCTCCTCTTTCAAGAAATCTTTGAGATCGACTCTTGGGAACAACGGCTCTGGTTTTTGGGTTTTTTGATCCGGTTTGAGGTTGAAAAATGCCAATTCGGAGTAGGATTCCTCCTCAAGAGGTTTCTTTTCCCCGAGCAATTGCCACATTTTTTGGGATGATTCAGGGAGGACCGGATACACAAAATAGAAGATACCTCGCAATGCGCAGGCGGCTTGGTACAAGGTGCGCCCCAGTCTTGCCCTTTGGGAATCATCTTTCGCCAATTTCCAGGGCTCGTTGTCGGCCAGGTATTTGTTCACAGAATTGATGAAAACCCAAATTTCCTCTAAGGCTTTGTTGATAGCGTAATCTTCGAAGTGATGGCTCACTTTTTTTTTTATGGCGTCAAATTCAAGGCGAAGGTTTATGTCAGTGTCTGTTTCCTCGCCCATGTTACCGATTTGTCCGCCGAAATAGTTATGAATCATAGTCAGAAGGCGTTGGGCGAGATTCCCCAAGTCATTGGCCAGATCAGAATTCACCCGGTGGATGAAACCCTCGTGAGAAAAGTTGCCGTCAAGGCCAATCGGGATTTCTCGCAGCAAGAAATAGCGCAATGGATCTGACCCGAAGGCATTCAGAATGGTCCATGGATCAAGGACATTGCCTCTGGATTTCGACATCTTGGTCTTGTCTTTAAGCCACCATCCATGGGCATAGACAGTCTTTGGGAGAGGGAATCCGGCGGCTATAAGGAAAGCAGGCCAGAAAACGGCATGATGTCGGAGGATATCTTTTCCGATAAGATGTACGTTTGCCGGCCAATGCCTATCAAAGCGTTGTGGGTTCCAATCGTATCCTATGCCGGTTAGATAGTTATGGAGTGCATCGAACCAGACATAGATCGTATGGGAGGAATCGTCAGGAAGGGAGATGCCCCATTTGACCGTTGTCCGGGTTATGCTTAAATCCTTCAATCCCTGGCGGACAAAACTGACCACTTCGTTCATCCGGCTCTGTGGCCGGACAAAAGTCGGGTTTTTCTGATAAAAATCGATCAGCGGTTCCTCGTAGGCTGTGAGTTTGAAAAAGTAACATTCTTCAGAAACGACATTGGCCTTTTTCCCGCAATCGGGACAGATTTTGTGTCCGCCATCCTCCAAAGGAACGTCTTCCGAGAGGAACGTTTCGTCGGATACACAATACCATCCTTCATATTTTCCTTTGTAGATATCTCCCTTATCCTTCAGTTTTTGAAAGATTTTTTGGACACCCTGTTCGTGGGAAGGTTGAGTGGTGCGGATAAAGGAGTCAAACGCAATATCCAAGGCATCCCAAAGCTTTTTAAACCTGACCACGACTTTGTCGGCCAATTGGATGGGTGTCAGCCCCTTTTCTGCGGCGGTTTTTTCGACTTTTTGGCCATGCTCATCAGTCCCTGTGAGAAAAAAAACATCATATCCTGCCAGTTTTTTGAACCGGCTGATCGAATCCGCAATGATAGTCGTGTACGCGTGCCCGATATGAGGGACGTCATTCACATAATAGATGGGCGTCGTGATATAAAAGGATGTTTTAGAGTTCTCTTCCACCGGACAATCCTCCTCTGATCAGGCTTATGGCTTCTGAACGGGTTGCGTTGCTGGTTCTAAAAGATCCTCTGACGGCTGATGTGACGGTTATAGATTTAGGCTTTTTGGCTCCCCTCATGGACATGCACATGTGTTCCGCTTCGATGACGACCATAACTCCGAGAGGTTTGAGGTGGACATTGATCAGGTCAGCGATCTGCTTGGTGAGACGCTCTTGGACCTGAAGCCGGCGCGAGAGAACGTCCACAACTCGGGCGATTTTGCTCAGACCCACGATTCTTCCTTCTTTGGGAATGTAGGCTACGTGTGCCACTCCTGCAAAAGGAAGCAGATGATGCTCGCACATTGAGTAAAGGGGGATATTTTTAATCAAGACCATCTCATCATGCTTATCTCCCAGAGTGACCCGGAGATGAGCGGCAGGATCCTCTCTGAGTCCTCCCAATATCTCCGAAAACATCGCAGCCACGCGGATAGGTGTTTGTTTTAGGCCGGGCCGTCGGGGGTCTTCTCCAATTCCTTCCAGGATGGACTTTACGCCGTGTTCGATCTTTTTCAGATCAACTTTTTTTTCTTTGGGCTTTTCCGACATGGGATTGTGTGGAACTCCTTTTTTGTTTGTTTGCTTTTTCGTATTCTTTCAAAGCAAGTTGCATGATCTCTCGCAATGGTCGGTTAGCTTTTTTGGCAGCCTTTTGACAAGCGGAAAATTCGGGCTGAATATTGATCTCATTTTCCCCGAGCCGAGCCACCTTTACCGGAATTTCTGTTCCGAGGACTTGAACTTTCCGCATTTTTCTCTCCAATACTCTCCGGCGGACAGGATAATATCTGACTCCGATGGTGCTTGTTTCGAGAAAAAGGGCACGAATGAGAGCATCTATTTTACCAAGCTCTGCCAGGATGGACAATTTTGTCGCGGGCCTGTTCTTTTTTGTGAAAACTGGGGTGAAAAACACATCAAGAGCTCCCAATTTCAAGGCTAAATCCAGGAAGTGGCCCAGAACTTGAGGATTTTCATCATCGATGTTGGTCTCGATCATGTGAATTTTTTTATCCGTGTTGATCTCTTTTGTTTCCCCATAAAAAATGCGCAGGATATTCGGAAAATCCGGGAAGTCCTTTGTCCCCGCTCCATATCCGATTTTCTGGTAACAGAGCTCGGGGAAAGGGAGAAATTTCGTCACCAGAGTGGAAAGGATGGCCGCTCCGGTTGGGGTGACGAGCTCTTTCTCCACGTGGGCCGAGTAGACCGGGATATTTTTGAGCAACTCACCGACCGCGGGAGGGGGAACAGGAAGAATGCCGTGAGATGTCTTCACCCATCCTCGTCCAAGGTTCAATGGTGAGGCATAAAACTTTTGGATGCCCAGCTCCTCGATCAGCCAGCTGCTGCCGACGATGTCGATGAGCGCATCATCGGCTCCGGCTTCATGGAGATGGGTTTCGTCGAATTTCCGGCCATGGACATGGGCTTCGGCTTCGAATAACCTGTTGAAAATGCTGCTTGCCCGGTCTTTACTGACAGGCGAGAGAGGGCTTTTTTTAAGAATATTTTGGATGTCAGACCATTTTCTTGTGACGTTCTTTTTTGATTTTACCCGAACATCGACTTTGAGTCCTCGAAGGGAAGCTCTTTTGACTTCCTTGATCGTGATTTCCGCAGGCAGTTTCAGTTCAGCCATTTTCTTTTGAAAAGCCCGTGGCGCTATCCCAAGATCCAGGAGTGAACCCAGAATCATATCTCCACTCACACCGGAGGAAGCGTCGAAATAGACATATTTCATGCGTGTTATCCCTTTTTCTGTTTCGTCCGCCTTCTGAGTTCTTCGTCCAAAATGGGCAAAAACTCCCCGGATTTTGCCCGGAAGGAAAAGTCGACAGAACCCGTAAGAGGGGTTGGATCCGGGTTTATCTCGATGACTTTTGCCCCGGCTTCTGCCGCACTCAGAGGAAGGGAAGCTGCGGGTTGAACAACCGCCGAGGTCCCTATCGAAAACATCACATCACAGCCTGAACTTAGCTGGAAAGATTTATGAAGAATGGAGCCGTCGAGAGATTCCCCGAACCAAACCACATGGGGTCTCAGGAGGGCTCCGCATTTGTCGCAATGCGGAGGGATCTCTTTGAGCGGCACATCATGATTTTCGAAAATGGTGTCTTCGTCTATGCACCTGTTTTTCCAGATGTTTCCATGGAGCTCTATGACATTTTTAGAGCCTGCCCGTTGATGGAGTCCGTCGATGTTTTGTGTGATCAGCGTAAAATGGGGAAAAAGCTCTTCCCATTCAGCAAGCACCTTGTGGCCTGCGTTGGGTTCTTTGGAAGCGATGATTCCTCTTCGCCAGTCATACCATTCCCAGACCAATTTGGGATCCTGGATGAATGCCGTGAATGTGGCGAGCTGTTCGGCTCTGTATGTTTTCCACAAGCCTTCTTCTCCCCGGAACGTCGGGATACCTGATTCCGCAGAAATCCCAGCTCCTGTGAGCAGACAGACACTTTTTGCAGCCAATAAGATATCACAAACAGGCCCTAGCTCTGACTGGACATCCATCTTCCTTGTTACCTCTGGTCCTAAGGATACCGGAATGCCGCCCAAAACTCAAATCTTTGATTCTTTGTTTGATGAGCATAAATTGGGCTTTTGGGGATGGTTGAAGCGACCATTGAAGATTTAGTCATTACGACCCGTTCTTCGAGGGAATCTGATAGAGTCAGACGGCGATGTTGTATTGAGCACGACAAAAATCTTCACGGGAGCAAAACCATTCCTAAAAGCCAACATAAAGCCTTTTGATATCACGGAAATAAGGATGCCTACGTAGCCTAAAAAAAATTGGCTTAATCAAAAAGAAATGTTATCATCAGCATTATTTATGGATAATTCAGAAAGGAATTAGG
>DAOVBT010000338.1 GCA_030670375.1 Candidatus Aminicenantota bacterium
CATTCATCGAAACCGCTGGCACCGGGATTGACAGGGCTGTCCTTGCAGACAGAGCCGAGATGCCATTTTCCGAAGTGACCTGTAACATATCCCGAAGTTTTAAGGGCTTCTGCAATGGTGATCTCTTGGGGACGAAGGGTATAGCCCCACTGGAAACACCCAAATCGATTGGGATGACGTCCAGTCAAAACAGAACCGCGTGTGGGTGAACAAACCGGTGCCGCTGCGTAGAATCTGTCAAAACGTAAGGAAGAAGCAGCCATGGTGTCCAGATTCGGAGTTTGAAGCACAGGATGTCCGTTGTAGGCCACATCCCCCCAGCCCTGGTCATCGGCCATGCAGAGAATAATATTGGGTTTTTGTGAAAATGATTTGCATGAGGGCATCAACCCACCCAACGTCCCTAGACACACCCCTGCCGCAGCTGTCTTGAGGAATTCTCGACGATTTATTCTCAAGCGAACCTTCCTCCTCCGATTCAATGCTTCCAACTCGTCAAGCAAGATATCGATATCCATTTTCAGGCTTCGGTGGCTATTCGTTTATTCCAAAACAATACAGTGTATTCACAGTCCGGATATAGATTCTCCCCTTTCCGAATGCAGGGGTAGCGTAACAGTCCTCTTTGAGATCGTTTATGGCGATGATTTCGTTGCTCCCGTCCGATTTTAGCACGCTTATTTTTCCTCGAAGGCTGGTTATGAAAACTTTGCCGTCGGCTGCCACGGGAGAAGCAAAAAACTTGCTCCCGGCTCCTCTCAGGCGTCCTTGATTGATGACGTCACCAGTCTCTGGTTTGAAAGAGGTTAAGAAACCCACATCGTTGATCATGTAAAGCACATCTTTGTATACCAATGGCGAGGGGAGTTGGGGTACGTAACGCCGATAGGCCCAAAGTATGTTGGTTTCAGTCATGTCGCCTTGTCCCCCCAAACGGATGGCCAGCATCCCGTTCAAACTTGCAAGGGCGGCTTCGAAATAGTTCCAGTCCTCTCTGTCGAGGTGGCCGTCTTTGGCGAGATCCACAAAGTCGAAAAAGTCGTACGGGGATTCTGTGGGCAGCTCTTCCTTGGAGAATTGACCGTTTTTATCCGCGTCGAATTTCGCAAGAGCCTGCTCGAAAGAGGGGATTTTAACCTGATTGTCCGGTTGGTTCAGAGGAGAGGCATAGCCGTTGATGAACAATACTCCATCGCGTATGACCGGTGTGGATTTCATCTCGAAGGAAAGCCCGCCTGTCCACCAAAGCCTTTCTCCGGTTTTTGCAGAATAGGAGATCAATAAAAAGGATCCAGGCACGAGGATCTGTGTTTCTCCTTCCTTGGGTGAGTACCCCACTGGCGTGCAGTGGCCGCTTGTGGCCTCAGGGCGGTCCTTCTTCCAAATGATTTTGCCCGTTAGTTTATCCACCGCGATGATGAAGGAATCGGTATTTTGATCGCACACAAGGATTACTTTGTTATCGGCCACGATGGGGGAGGCGCCCATGCCGTATTCGTTGTCAAAGGGTCCGAGAGGAAGCCGCCAGATTTCTTTGCCAGCGAAGTCGTAGGCCAGCATACCGAAATCCGGGAAAAAGACAAAGACATGTTTGCCATCGGTGACCGAAGAAGGGGAGGCCGGATTGTTGCGAAAGTCCAGTTTTTCTTTTCGTGGTCTCGGCGCCTCTTTTTGCCAAATAGTGTCGCCGGTTTTGCGATCGAGGCAAAGAGTCAGGAGTTTTTCATTTTCATAGGCAGTAAGAAAGATGTAGTTCTCCGAAAGAACCGGGGAGGAATACCCCGTGGGTAAGAATTTTTTCCAGATCACATTTTTATTCGATCCGAACTCTGAAGGTAATCCGGTCGTCTCATTCACCCCCGACCCATTTGGCCCCCTAAACTGCGGCCAATCCTGGGAGGCTGTTTTTTGCTGTGCATGGACTGCCATTGCTAAAAGGAAAACGCCAATAACGAGTCCGAGAGAAGCTTTTCTCATCATACCTCCTTTAGTTGCTTTGACTTTCTACCAAAACAAAGTCATTATCCGGTGATAATGCTGACAAGAGTTGACTAAATTTTTCGATGGTCGGAATTGACTTGCCTTGTTCGTATCGGGCATATGCATTGTGCGACTTCGCTCCCAATCGTTTGGAAACTTCCATCAAAGTAAGCCCTTGTTTCATTCTTTGTCGCCGGAGCAAAAAAGCAGTAAGGGTTGCCAGATCTGGAGAACCGACTTCAAAATAATGACCCCTTCCAGGAAAAATATCAACCTTAAATCCTTTTTTATGCACGAGTGACTCGATAGCATCACCAATCATCTCATAGGCTTCTTTTTTTGTATGTCCCTGAGTCACTACGCTGAGAATCGGAACTTCAATAGCCCAATACTTGCCGACTTTAAACACCTGTCCTGATAAACGCATCAATCGCCTCCTTTAGCTTCCTTAAGAATGGTCTTTGCGGTATACTCGTTAATCTCGTTGTGCCGTGGAATAGCAATTTCAAATTCATCGTTTGTCCAAATATCATGTCTTCGTCCGTGTCGATCCAATGTCCAACCTAGCTTCTGCAAGATCTTCTCGAGTTTCTGCCGCTTCATGGGATTATATTACACAAATAAGTGTAAATTGTCAATCGCCCAAGAGTGAATATTTTGGCCAGCATTGAATTCATTCCATTATTTTTATTAGTATCATGGGGACTCGTAAATTTATCCTTTAAACGGGAAATGTCCTTGTTTATAATAAAAGGCCGAAGATTTGGTTTTTCTAAAAAAACTGATGGAGGTGCTACGATGAAAAAACGATTGAATCGCAGGGATTTCCTCAAAAAAAGCGGGACAGCCGGATTGGGGATAGCTTTGGGAAGCATGGCCATGGGCAAGCATGGAGGCATCCGACAACCCCCATTGGAAACAGAACCTATCGAGCATCTCGTAACCCCGCCGATCGAAACGGTGCGGGTGGGTTATGTCGGTATCGGAAATCAGGGACGTGGCCACCTCCGGAATCTGCTCCGAATAGATGGGGTGGAAATAAAAGCTGTCTGTGACATACGAGAAGAGCGGACTCTCTGGGCACAGGAACAGTGCGAAAAGGCTGGTAAACCGAAGCCGACCGCATACAACAAAGGCAATGAAGATTTCAAGCGCATGTGCGACTCCGAAGACCTGGACCTTGTTTACAACGCCACACCTTGGGAGTGGCATGTTCCGATTTCCGTCAAGGCGATGGAAACCGGTTCCCACGCCGCTTCAGAGGTGCCCGGAGCCATCACTCTGGAAGGATGCTGGGAATTAGTCGAAACATCCGAAAAATACAAAAAATACTGCTGCACCATGGAAAACTGCAACTACGACAGGACCGAGCTGATGCTTTTCAACATGGTGCGTCAAGGCCTTTTCGGAGAGCTCCTCCATGCGGAATGCGGCTATCTTCACGACCTTCGGGGATGGAAGTTCGGCCAGG
>DAOVBT010000281.1 GCA_030670375.1 Candidatus Aminicenantota bacterium
GGCTGGAATTCATATGTGGAATTCGAGCTCTACAGGATTATGCGCGAAAACATCGGGATCTGAAAACTTTGTCCAACATCCTGACTGTCGATGATAAGGAAGTCGTTGCGTCCTTTGAAAAAATCAAGTCCGATCTAAAAATGCAGAAAAGAATAAACCGCAAAATGCAGGAGAAAATCATTCAACATGAGGCTGTTGATATTATGCAAAAGGCCGAGGGAAAGCTCATCAAGCGGATTTTTGCCGATAGATCTCAAGATGAAATCAGGCTTCTGGCCCTCCTTACCATTAGGAAAGGGGAATTTGTCGCGCTTTTTGGTCTTAAAAATGGAGAGAGGGTTCATATTTTCCTTGCTTGTTCTGATAGTCTCGGCTTAGATATGAGGGAACTTGTGCCGGTTGTTTCCCCTTTGATCAAAGGCAGAGGAGGCGGAAGGTCTTCGCTTGTCGAGATATCCGGTGAAAAAAAAGAAGGCCTTGAACAAGCGCTCGAAAAGGCCTATCAACACATAAGCGAAAAGCTATAGCCTGTTTGGATTTCATCTATTTTTTGATACTAATTCCCCCTCGATATATCGGTGAATTATACCGGAGATGAGAGTCTGATAGGGGATACCCATTTCCATTGCTTTTTTTTGAATCCCTTTATAATCATGGTCATAAAGTCTTATGGTGATTCGTTTGTCTTTTTTAAAAGTGTTTTTGGCAATGGCTTTGATACTTTCTATCTCCTTTTTCGTTGGTGTAGAAAGTTTCATTTTTCCGCTTTCATAAGCATCTATGATTTTTTTTTCTTCTTCATCGTATTTCATTTTTGTCCTCCCTGTTCTTTTTTATAAACCTTTGTAGCTTTTCTACTTGGGATGATTGTTTTTAAAAATATACATTCTTTTTGGATAATATGCGGAACCAGATAAATATAGTCTTCAATAATAACAAAATAGATTTTTTGCCCTGGATATTTTTGTTGATCCGGATGATCTGCAACTTTCCAAACATCACCTTGTGATAAATGAAAAACCACCTGTTCAAAAGATAGGTTTCTTTCTTTTTTTAGCCATTCATTTTTTCCTGGATTCCAATCGTATTTCATATTTGCAGTGTACATCTTTTGCATGTACAAGTAAAAGTTTATTATTTTTTGGGAATGGCGTTAAAGATCCTCACTGGAGCGGAGGACATGCCTGATGGCAATGAATTCTGATCCCGATCTTGCGTTATTCGTATCTGAGCGAGACGATGGGTTCGAGCTTGGCGGCCTTCTGGGCCGGGAAGATCCCGAAAAAGATGCCGACCGAAACGGACACAACAAAGCCCAGAATGACTGACCAACCTGTCACAGAGGCGGGAAGGGGCGTAGCGGCTTTGACCAATAGAGCGATCCCGAAGCCTATCAGGATGCCGAACAATCCTCCTGTTGTGGTCAGAAATACAGCTTCGATCAGAAATTGTTTCAGGATGTCCCCCGAACGGGCACCGATGGCTTTACGGATCCCTATCTCTCTGGTCCTTTCTTTCACAGATACCAACATGACGTTCATCACGCCGATCCCTCCCACAAGCAAGCCTATAGAGGAGATCACGATCATAACCAGATAGGCAGCTCCGGTGAACTGATTATAGATTTCGATCATTGTATCTTGGGAATAGATCACAAAGTCATTGGGCTTCCCAAACGGGACTTGTCTCCTTTGTCGTAGAACGCTGATTATTTGATCAGTGGTTTCCTGGATAAAACCTTCTTTATTAGGAGTGGCGATAATCTGAAGTCCTGAAAGATCATATGGAAAATGCTTCATAAGTGTTGTTATCGGAATCCCAACAAAATTATCTTGACTTTGCCCGAAGCGTGTGCCGCGCTTTTTTAGAATCCCCACGATTGTGAATTTTTCCGGTCCAATGTCTATTCTCTTTCCTAAGGCAAACGTATGAGGAAATAATACCTCAGCCAATTCAGCTCCAAGGACACAGACTTTTCTTCTGTGATTTATATCGGTTTCTGTCAGGAACCGTCCTTGTTCGGGAAGATAAACAGTAAGAATATCAGGATATTTTTCATTCATTCCTGCAACAAAGGAATCTTGGGTCTTTTTATTCTGATATTTTATTGTTATGGGTTCAAAGATATCTGCGACAAGTGTAACGACGACCGCTTTCACTAAAGAACATTCTTTCTCTATGGCAAGAGCATCCTCGAATGTAAGATCTTTTCTTTGTCTTTCTTCTTGAGAAAGCAAGAAATCTGGTCCTGGATTGTATTTTTGCACGGCTATGATATTTGACCCGGCCGATTCCAGTTCAGCGAGAAAGGATCGGTTTAAACCCTGGATGATAGAAACCATTCCGATAACCGTCATCACACCGATCATAATTCCTAGTAATGTAAGGAAGGAACGAAGTTTGTGCATCCTGAGAGAATCGATGGCCATTTGCGTAATTTCTTTCAGGATCCCTAGTTTCATTGTTCTGCCCTTATCGATTCGATTGGATCGAGCTTTGCTGCTTTACTTGCTGGATATATCCCGAAAAAGATTCCTACAGAGGTCGAGACAAGAATGGCAACCGCTATAGATATCGGTTCCACGGTCGAAGGCAACGAGGTTGTGGCTGTCACAATACTTGCGATGATAAATCCCAAAATTATGCCGATTATCCCTCCGACTGTAGAAATAACAGCAGATTCGATGAGAAATTGAAAAAGAATATCCATGCGCCGGGCTCCAACAGCCATCCGGATCCCGATTTCCTTGGTTCTTTCCGATACGGCCACAAACATGATGTTCATGATGACAATCCCGCCGACTATAAGTGCGATAGAGGATACGATGATCATGGCAAAAAAGATGCTGGATGTTGCCGACTTATAGAGCTGGATAAAAGTCTCTGAAGTTTGGAAGGAAAAATCGTCTGAGTCTTCATAGGCAAGATGGCGCTTTGAACGAAGAATGGTTCTCACCTCTTCTTGTGCCTCTAACATTTGTTCTTGAGAAGCCGTATGAATGTTGATGTTGATGCTTCTTCTGGAGCCATATAATTTCTGGAATGATGTAATCGGAATCAAAACGTAGTTATCTTGACTGAAACCCAGAATTTTACCCTTTTTTTGGCCGAGCCCTATTACTAAAAAGCTATGCTGACCGATCTTTATCCTTTTACCTAGAGGATCTGTGTATGGAAATAATTTATCTGTAATATCGTTGCCAATGATACAGACGTAACGAGAATGATCTTCATCTTCCCTTTGTATATGCCTACCCCCAGTTAGTTCTAATACCGATCCTATCAGGTGGTCAATATGAGTCACGCCTCTGACTGAAACTCCATTCAGAGATTGATTCCGCAACTTTACAGTTCGACTCGTTTCTGTGGAAGCCCCCACCAATTCGCATTCGCTGCATCGGCTGCGAATGAGTTTCATATCCTCAAGGGTGAGATCTCTTCGAGCGAATTGCTCTCTCAGATCTTTAATAGTTCTTACGGTAAGGGAAAATTTGCGGATAGAAAAATCATTGGCTCCGTAAAAAGCCATCTTGGAGTACACATAGTTGTTTAAGCCTTGGATGATGGATACCACGGCAATTATGGTGAGAACACCGATGATGATTCCCAACAGTGTGAGGAATGTCCGGAGCTTGCTCGACCAGAGAGAACTCATGGCCATAGCCACGGATTCACCCAAGTGGATTCTTCTGATTCTTTTTTTCATCCGGATTCATTATATATGATACGAAAAACCGAAGGAATAGGTTTTTTCTCAAAAACCCTTAATGAAGAATTAGGTTGACAGCTCTGGGATGAGGAACCAAAATAAAAAGAGAGAGATGAAAGCAGTAGTATTAATAGGCAGGAACATCCGTGTTGAGGAGAAGCCGGATCCTGTGCCGGCAAAGGGAGAGGCGTTGATCAAGGTTACCAAGGCAGGGATCTGCAACACGGACCTTGAGCTTGTGAAGGGATACATGAATTTCGAGGGAATTCTGGGCCATGAATTCGTAGGCCGGGTTGTCGAAGCT
>DAOVBT010000232.1 GCA_030670375.1 Candidatus Aminicenantota bacterium
TGTCGATCAAAAGCAGGATTTTGTCTTTTTTGATGATGTCCACCTTGTTGATCAGTAAAAATAATGGAGTGGAGACTTTTTTCAGCGTGTCTATCACAAACTGGTCCCCATGTCCGAATTTCAATGTTGCATCGATCAGCAGACAAATAAGATCGGAAGTCTCCAACGCCGAATACACAAAATTCATCATCCTTTTGTTCAACCTGTGGAGAGGGCGGTGGATGCCCGGATTGTCCACAAAGATGATCTGGCCTTTGTCGGTGGTCTTGATCCCTATAATACTCGTCCTTGTCGTCTGAGGCTTATCAGAGATGATGGCCACTTTTTGACCGAGAATTTTGTTCAGGAGTGTAGATTTTCCCACATTCGGACGTCCGATCAATGCCACATAACCGACTTTCATTTTGTTCATTTTATTCTTTGAGATTGCCACACTACGTTCGCAATGACAACCTGAGTCGCAATGACAACTCGAAGCTATTCCTTTTTGACGGCTTCTTTTATCCGCAGCTTTTTGATCCGTTTCTGGTCCACATCGATAATTTCTAGCGATAGTCCCTTGAGTTCGATCTTTTCACCTTTGTCGGGGAGTCTCCCCAGGGAGTGTGTTATCAATCCACTTACCGTGACATAATCGTCCTCAGCCAGATCGAGATCGAATAAATCCTCCAGGTCTTCCACTTCCGCATCCCCGAGGACGATGTAGTCCAACGGGCCCTGCTCGATAAACTGCACTTCTTCGCTGTCGTATTCATCCTGGATCTCACCGACAATTTCTTCCACCAGGTCTTCCACAGTCACCAAACCGAACACACCACCGTGCTCGTCGACTACGATCACCAATTTCTCCCTTCTCTCCTGAAGTTCTTTCAACAACTCGGACACCTTCATGGACCAGGGGACAAAATGCACCGGCCGGATCAATCGGTCGATCGATTCTTCCTTATTAGCTTCATCAGAGTATTCGAGCAAATCTTTGGCCAGGATGATGCCTTCGATATTATCCACTCTGTCCTTATACACAGGGATGCGGGAGTGTTTTTCCTTGATGACAAGTTCCCTGAGTTTTCCGATAGTGGCTTCCTTGCGGATACAGATCATGTCCACTCGAGGAGTCATGATTTCCTTGGCGATCGTATCTCCGAATTCCACCACACTTTTGAGAAGGACACCTTCCTCTTTTTCGATGATTCCTTCTTCCTTGGCCTCATCGATCAGGGCCTGGATTTCCTCCTCCGAAGCCTCCCGTTCTTCCTCTCCCTCCTCCTTAGCGAATGTCTTGACCTTAGAGATCCAGAGCAAAGGCTTTGCCAGCACATACGGAACCCGGAACGAGGGGAGGAAAGAAGCGAGAATTCTGTCTCTGTTTCTTGATGATATCAGCCGCGGGATGATATCGAAGGCCACGATGTAAATCCCCAACGAGATAAGGAGCAACCAGAGTGGCCAGAGGTTGAGACGGGGAAAAACCATGTAGATGTAAATCAAAAATGCCACGAGGAAGATGATCCGGATGAATTCCACGGCGACTTTAAGCTCGTCATAGATATCGAGGATTTTTTGGCGGTATTTTTTCTCCTTGTCCTCCAGAAGACGGCTTATGGCAATTTTCGAGGAGGATGCCAGGGAGATGTGAAAAATCGATACAAGAAATGTGGCTAAAAAGCTCAACCCAAACCCGATCCATTTTTCCAATTCGACTTCCATATTATCCTTCGAGCATAAGTTTTTTTATTTTTTTCTCTTCTTTCTCCAAACCTTTTAAATGCTCATACCCCAGAAGATGGAGAAATCCGTGGATGGTCAAAATTTCCATTTCTCTCTCTAAACTGTGTTCCTGTTCTTTGGCTTGTTCATGAGCCTTTGGGACAGAAATAATGATATCTCCTAAATAATACTTGCCGTCGGCTCCCTTTTCCCCGACAGGAAAACTCAGCACATCGGTCGGAGCATTTTTATTCAAGAACTTATAATTCAATTCCTGAATGGTCTTGTTGTTCACGAAGGCCAGGGTGACCTCAGGATCATCCAGATGATAATGGCCCACCAATCTTGCCAGCAAGACTTGGAATCTATTCTTTTTTATCGTTCGTTTTCTCTGGCGGTTTATGATTTCTATCATTGTTTTGTTTTTTGTTCGTTTTTTTCTTTTTTTTCATCTCGAACTCGAACCCGGGATATTCCACCCTTGGATGGTAGATCGTGTACAGGGTTTCAAGAAATGAATCGGCCACATCTACCAACTCTTTGATGGAAATCTCACAGTCATCGAGTTGGCCATCCTGGAGGGCATTGTTGAATATCTCAGAGATCACTCTCCTGAGGTTGGACTTGGTCGGTTTTTTCAAGCTGCGGGAAGCGGCTTCGACAGCGTCTGCCAGCATGACCAGCGCAGACCCCTTGCTTTTGGGCAGAGGGCCTGGATACCGGTAGCTTTCTTCCCCGATTTTCTGCATCTCGGGATCATAGGTGTCCTTTGCTTTTTCGAAAAAATACCTCACGAGGGACTTTCCGTGGTGTGTTTCGATAATTTCCATGATTTTTCTGGGGAGCTTGAGTTTTTTTGCCAGCTCCACCCCTTCTTTGACATGGTTCAATATCACCAAAGCGCTCATCGCAGGTTTGAGGTCTTTGTGCATATCAGGAGTTCTTGTGCGGTTTTCGATGAAGTATTCCGGCCTTTTGATCTTGCCGATGTCGTGATAGAGTGCGCCGGCTTTCACCAGCAAGGAATCGATTTTTATTTCGTCGGCTGCCTGCTCGGCCAAAGATGCGACAATCAAGGAATGATGGTAGGAGCCTGGGGCTTCCATCGCCATCTGTCTGAAAATGGGAAGGTCAGAGTTTGTCAGTTCGTGGAGCTTGGCCTGTGTTGCAAACCCGAACAGCATTTCGAACACGGGCAAAAACAGGAATGCAAGACTTGCGCTTAACATACCCCCGAGAAGTCCCATCACGAGATCGCTGGAAAACGCGCCTATTGGAAAAAACTTTTCTTTGATCAGGTGGAAGGTGAATATGACGAATATATTGATAGGGGCAATCAAAAGCAACCCTGTCCGAAACGTGGATGTCCTGTCCTGTCTGCCGTAGTATTTGATGCCATAGATGGCGGCAAACCCCCCGATAAGGCTGAATATAACCAGTTCAATACTCGTTTTGAAGAAAAGTCCCACCAGAAGGCTGTTGAGAACGGCGTAGATCAGAGCCACAGGGCTCGAAATGAGGAAGGCAACAAGCATCACGCCGAATTGGAACGGAAAAGCATAAAAATAGCTGTCCATCGAGGAGAGGAGGAAGAAGTTCGTGCTCTGGCTGAATGTGCCGGATAAAAATTCGGCAAGCTTGTAGAGGAGAAGGCTTATGATCAGCAGAATGCCCATGATCACATAACTTCTGAATGCATCGTCTCGGGTCAGGAAAGATTTGAGATAGTACCACAGGGTGACAAACAACAGGCCAAACAGCAGAAATGTGCCGATAAAATTGATCCACCAACTGGGTTGTGCTTGCAGGTTCTCGTTGATGATCGCGATTTGTTTCAGGGCTTCTTCGTCGACTTCGTCTCCTTTGCGGATGATGACCTTTCCTTTTTTTATTGTGTAAAACACATCTTCTTCGTTTGCCCGTGCTTGTTGCTGGCGGATTTCGGTTTCCATCTGGTCGTAGAAGATATTTTGGGCTATGAAAAGATGGGATAGGTTTCTGAGGAGTTTTTTTTCGTTCTGAGGGAGATCCAGCTTTTCTACCTCGTCGGTGAGGCTCTGTTTTGCTTCGATGATTTCCAAAACATCCGTTGCGTTCAAGGTGCTTTCGGTACCCTCGCTCGTGACAACCGTCAATCCTTTCTGCTGCTCGTCGTGATAAAAAAGATTTTTCGAGGTTATGATGAAGTTTGTCGAGACCATCCCGATGAGGTTGATCAAATTCTCTTCGATGGTCGTCTCGAATTTATTCGAGATCAGTGCATTGAGGTCGTTCGAGGATATCTCGAATCCATAGTTTTCGAGAATCAGATTTTTGAAATCCGTCTTCCTCTGGTTAGAAACCTCTTTTTCCAGAAAATTTCTTCCTTCGTTGAAGAGTTCTCGTATCTTTTCCTGTGTGTTCAGGAAAATATTGGTGTTAAAAGAATACACGGGTGGGACGGCTTCTGCGGCCTGTTTTCTTCTGTTTTCCGTTGTCTCTGTATCTATGATGGTTATTTCTGCCGGAGCTATGATGTCGGAGGTCGCTATTTCCCCGATTTCCAGAACCGGTATAGTCCGTGATGGGATATGGGCGAGAAAATAGGCTAAAACGATGACAAAAATAAAAAGGTACAGGAAAGGACTCTGGATCAGTTTCTTCTTGTCGATTATCTCTTTTTCTTGGCTCAATTTGGATGAATTTTTTTTGGATTTGTTCGGAGGAGTATCCTTGGTTTTGAAGAGTTTTATGTCCTTAAAGGAAATGGGATTCATCTGTTTTCTCTATTTTTTCTGAGCCTTGGATTCTGCTTTTTGGTACGCCTTTACGATTTTTTGAACGAGGGGATGACGGACAACATCTTTGTGGTTGAATTCAAGTATAGCGATTTCTTTGATG
>DAOVBT010000310.1 GCA_030670375.1 Candidatus Aminicenantota bacterium
CCCATCTCTCCCAGAACATAGAATTTGTCGAAATGGGTGTGGCTGAGCTCGGCAATGAAACGGATCAAACCTATGATGTGGTGATGAGCGGCCTTTGTCTTTCCGAGCTCACCGAAGAGGAGCTGGATTTTGCCGTGAATGAGGTGAGCCGGATCTTGAAACCAGGCGGCCTTTTCCTTGTCATCGATGAAGTCCGGCCTCAGAGCTTCTTCAAAAGACGATTCCAGGGTTTTTTCCGGTCGATCTTTAAGCTGTTTGTATTCTTGGTCAGTGGAACGACAACGAGAGCTCTGAAAAACTTCCCGAGCAAAATTGAGGGGGCCGGATTCAAAATTGTTTCTTGTGAGTTAAACAAAAGTCAAAACCTCTTGAAATTAGCAGTAAGAAAAAATCGGGATCGATCCTGATGAATATTTTGAAATACGGGCTTTTTTATTTGTTGGAGACGATCCTCCGGTTTTTGCCTTTGCCCCAAAAAACAGGATTGATAAAAATCGGCTACCCGGACAGAAACTCGCCGGTTTTGCTGACCGGTAACTATCATCTGACAGTCCTCAAAGTCAAACGAGCACTCAAGGGGCAAAATGCCTTCCTCCTTGTGGCCAACAGTCACGGGATCAACGTGTGGTGTGCGGCTGCGGGCGGCCATTTCACGAATCATGGTGTGATTTCAGCCCTAAAGATCAGCAATATCCAAAGCCTTGTCGACCATCGAGCGGTCATTCTCCCCCAATTGGCGGCTTGTGGGATCGAGGCGAAAGTTATCGATCAGAGAACGGGCTGGAAAGTGAAATGGGGGCCGGTCAATATCGAAGATTTTCCTGATTATCTCAAAAACGGACAGAAAAAAACAATCAATATGAGCGTTGTCCGATTCCCTCTGCGAGACCGCCTCGAAATGGCCATCGCCTGGGCCTTCTGGATGTCCGTCGTTTTTTCGCTTGTTTTGTTGATTATTAAAAGCGAGGCTGTCGTGCCTGCGATCATTATAGTTTGGCTGCTGGCCTTTTTTGTATTTTCCACATTTCCTGTTTATTTGCCATTGTTGCGTCCAAAGGAACAGGAAAAACAATGGGAAAAAAGGCGTATCGGCAGAAGGATTTTTTTGTTTTCCTTTCTTTTTTTAGTCTTAGCGGGTCTTGGGGCCTATAGCCTTCTGACATCTCATTTCACTGTCAATTTCCTTTTGTTTTGGGGAATATTATCTTTTGTAACGGTTCTCCTTCTTGGTGGAGACCTTGCAGGGAGTACCCCCTTTTTAATCAGTGAATTTCGCGAGGAGAAGGATTTTCAAGTCGAAGTCGATGGCAAAAAATGCCGGGGAGATGGCATTTGTGGGATAGTCTGTCCGCTGGATTGTTTCACACTGGATAAACAAAAGAGGCTGGCCATCCTTGAGAGGCCGGAAAAATGTATTTGCTGCGGAGCCTGTGTTGTTCAGTGCCAGTTCGATGCGTTAAGTTACGCTGATAAAAAGGGCCGGCGTGTTTCTCCGGATTTCGTGAGAAAACACAAAGTGGGGCTTTCGGGAAAAAGAAAACCGCGAAGTACTTACGCTACGAAAAAAAAAGGTGAAAACATCATAGAAAATCTATAAAATTTCTAGTGGAGGGATAACATGAATCAATTGCGAGATTATCAAGGACGGATTTTTTCGGGATTGTTGATCATCGCTGTGGGTGTCATTTTCCTGCTTTCCAACATGGACAAGCTGGATTTCGGGGATTTCATTTCCACCTACTGGCCGATGATCTTGATCTTGATAGGTTTATCTCATTTGCTGACCAGCGGTTTTCGAAACGCAGGGGTAGCTTTGTTCCTGATCGCGATCGGGGCATTTTTCCAGTTGAACAATTGGGGTGTTTTAGGTGGAAGAGTTTGGGCTTATTTCTGGCCTTTGCTGATCATTGCAGCTGGACTGTGGATCATTTTCAAACCAAGACCCAAGGGTTTCGGCGAAAATGCACCGGAGATCCAAGATGACGATCTCGGAGCCTTTGTCATTTTCTCCGGTTTGAAGCGGCGTTTCGAATCGGATAAATTCCGTGGAGGAAAAGCGACCGCAATTATGGGGGGGTTAGAGCTGGACCTCACCAAGACAAAATTGAAAGATAACCAGGCCACCGTCGAACTGACAGCAATTATGGGGGGGATCGACCTTTTTGTCCCGCGTGAGTGGAAAGTTGTCGTGGACAGCAGTGCTATTTTAGGGGGGGTGGATGATAAACACAGCCCCGTCCCTGCGACCACAGTCCAAATGACTCTGTATGTGAAAGCAACTGCCATTCTTGGGGGAATCGATATCAAGAACTGACGGCGATAGCAAGATCGAGGAAATCCCAGAACTGGGTTTTCTATAAGGGGAGATTATGATGGACGAAACTCGTATGAGTAAAAAAGATGATATTTCGATCGTCTTGTGTGGTGAGGCCGGACAGGGCATTCAAACGGTAGAGCGCATCCTTGTGCATGTGCTGAAGCGTTCCCGTTTTCATGTGTACGCCACCAAAGAATACATGTCCCGTGTTCGAGGGGGGAGCAACTCCACGGAAATCCGTATCAGCTCGAATAGAGCCTCGGCCTATGTGGATAAGATCGATATCCTGATTCCATTCCATGCCAGAGCTGTGGACCACGTCAGGAAAAGGATTTCTGACCAGACAATGGTGTTTGCCGATTCTGATTCTATTCCAGAAGATTCCTGTGCCCCGGCCTGCCAGTTCGTGCATATTCCGTTTGTGCAAATTGCTGAGGAAATTGGAGTCCGCATCTATCTGAATATCGTGGCGGCCGGTGTGGTTCTGGGATTGTTCCGAGTTGATATGGAGATAATAACTGAGTATATACGCCTGTATTTTTCCCGAAAAGGAGAAGAGATTGTTCAAAAAAATCTCAAGGCCATCCAGAGAGGATATGAAATCGGAAGGGGTATATGCAGTTCCGGAAAATTGAAATTGGAGATGTCCCCAGACCCCAGGGCAATAGACGAGATTCTGCTCAACGGGGCAGAGGCGGTCGGACTGGGGGCTCTGGCTGGAGGTTGCAATTTCCTGTCTTCCTATCCGATGTCTCCATCCACAGGCGTGATGGTTTTTCTTTCCCAGCAGATGAAGGATTTTGATGTCGTAGTCGAGCAGGCCGAGGACGAGATATCTGCGATCAACATGGCTCTGGGGGCTTCTTATGCGGGGGCTAGGTCGCTTGTGACCACCTCAGGAGGGGGCTTTGCCCTGATGATAGAGGGGATCAGCCTGGCCGGGATGATCGAAACGCCGGTCGTCGTCCATCTCGCCCAAAGGCCAGGACCCGCAACCGGGTTGCCAACACGCACCGAGCAGGCCGACCTCGAACTGGCATTGTATGCGGGACACGGCGAGTTTCCGCGAATCATATTTGCCCCGGGAAATCTTGAGCAGGCGATTTTTCTCACCCAGAAAGCCTTTGATCTGGCCGACAGGTTTCAGATTCCCGTGTTCGTTCTAACCGACCAGTACTTTGTGGATACGTATTACAATATACCGTCCCCTGACCTTTCCGGATTAAAGGTGGAGAAGTATGTCGTCAAAACCCAAAAGGATTACAAAAGATATTCCCTGCATTCGGATGGGATTTCCCCCCGCGGCATACCCGGATACGGAGAGGGTTTGGTGGGAGTGGACAGCGACGAGCATGATGTGGAAGCTCACATCACCGAAGACCTTGATCTGAGGACAAAAATGGTCGA
>DAOVBT010000380.1 GCA_030670375.1 Candidatus Aminicenantota bacterium
GGTCGATATCGCACCTGCTGCAATCGATAAAAACCTTGGGGGCTGTTTTTTTTAGCTCCTCGATATCTGTTAGTTCTTCCTGGGAAAATGTGGGCGGAGCAGAAAGAACGCAGAGGAAACACAACCCGAGCAATAGGGATAGAACTGTTTTTCGCACCTTTTCCCTTCCTTTGTATATAGTCATACTCATTCATTCTTTAATTCTATATACTCCTAAATTACGGATTATGTTGCCTTTAGTTTTCTCTTCTACTCTTTTATACAATCGGAGAACGCTATTATTCCGTGGGCATTGACCTTTTAGGCCGAATCTGGTAAAAATTTGTGACAAAAGTCCTGTGAAAAAAGACAAAAAGAACCTTATCGCCATCATCGACCGTTTTGCGCAGAAAAAAGTGGCGGTTTGGGGAGATTTGATCCTGGATGAATACATCTACGGGACAACACGCCGGATCTCGAGGGAAGCCCCGGTGCTCATCCTCACTCACAAAGCCAAGGAGTTCTCATTGGGTGGAGGGGGAAATGCGCTGCTCAATTTGAACGCGCTGAAGGCACAACCTGTTCCTGTGGGTGTTGTGGGACATGATGATGCAGGTAAGCATATCCTGGAGATTCTCAAGCAGAAAAAAATATCCGCCGACTTCCTGATCAAAGAGAAAACATATCGCACTCCGATCAAGACACGGATACTGGCAGGGGAACATTCGACACGGAAACAACAAATCCTGCGGATCGATCAAGAAGCGAGGGTGCCTGAAAACAAGGAGCTGAAGCAGAAGCTTAGGAACATTCTCGGTCGGGCAGCAAGCCAAACGGCTGCGCTCCTTATTTCCGACTACAATTATTTCACCGTTCAGGAAGATGTGTTGAAAAAAATCCTCCCAAAATTTAAGAGAGCGAAAAAGCCTGTAGCCCTGGATTCCCGATTCCGTCTACTGCATTTCAAAGGGGTGACCATCCTGAAGCCGAACGAGCCTGAGGTGGAGCATGCTCTTCAAGTTGAACTGGACGATGACCAAGCAATCATTAATAAAACAGGCCGGGAAATACTCGATAAAACAGAAGCCGAAGCCGTGGTGATCACCCGTGGTGGAAAAGGAATGGTCCTTTTTGAAAGACGAAAACCGGCTTATCCGATCCCGATCTACGGGTCGAGCGACATCGTGGACATGACCGGCGCGGGCGATACCGTGATCAGTGTCTTGACTCTGGCGTTGGCATGCGGGGCATCATTTAGAGAGGCAGCTGTGCTCGCCAATTATGCAGGGGGCATTGTCGTCATGAAAAAAGGCACGGCTACCGCATCTCCTCAAGAACTCAAGGAGGCCATCCTTTCGGAACATTGAAAAAAATATATTCTCTCGACGAACTGACGACGATAATCGAAAAACATAAACAGGGTGGAGACCGGGTCGTTCTTGCCAACGGATGTTTTGACCTGATCCATACCGGACATATCCGCTACTTGAAAGGAAGCAAAAAGTGAGGGGATATTCTGGTCGTAGCGCTAAACAGCGATTCTTCGGTTCGTAAACTCAAAGGGAGAGGACGTCCTATCCTGCTGGAGATGGAACGTGGGAAAATCATCGCATCTTTTTTCTTTGTGGATTATGTGACCTTTTTTGACGAGGCTAAGGTAGAGAAGGTGCTTTTGGCCTTGAAGCCGCATGTGCATGCTAAGGGCTCGGATTACACTGTGGACACGGTTCCAGAGCGGGAAACAGTAAAAAAATTCGGAGGCGAAATCGCCATCACAGGAGGGCCCAAGATCAAATCCACTTCTGAAGTCATCCAGGAGATCGCTGCTAAACTCAAAGATGAAGACAAATCCTGAAGCCATGGACAATTTTTTGATCATCAGGCTGAGTTCCCTCGGGGATGTGGTTCACACTCTGCCGGCCTTTTCTGCATTACGAAAAAAATACCCAGATGCAAAGATCTCCTGGATCGTGGAGGAAAAAGGGAAGGAAATCCTCGACCTGGTCGCGGGGTTGGACAAGATCGTGCCTGTCGAGTTGAAGAAGTGGAAGCTGGGTTCGCGTAGGTTTTGGAAAGAGTTTGGAAAGCTGAAGAAGGAGATCCGGAACAAAGATCAGGTGGCGATCGATTTTCAGGGATTGATCAAATCAGGACTGATAGCATACATTTCAGGAGCAAGGAGGCGGATCGGTTTTCACCGGAAGAATCTGAAAGAGAGGCAGGCTTCTTTTTTCTACACAGAAAATCTGGAGGAAGTTTCGGAAAAGGATCATGTGATAGGCAAGAACCTGAAGCTCCTTTCACTTTTGGGGATCGAACAGAATGGATTTGAATTCCCTTTGGAAATTCCCGACGAATCATCCGAGAATGTCCAGAAGATCTTGACAAAATTGGGGTACGATCCGCAAAAAAAACTAGTGCTTTTGAATGTGGGGGCTGCGTGGAAAACCAAGAGATGGTATGCAGATCGATGGATTCAGATGATCAAAAAAATCCAGAGCGATCGGATATTTTCTGTTTTGCTTTGGGGCAGCAAGGTGGAGAAAGAATTGGCTGAAGAAATCAGTCATGCATCCGGTGTTCCTTTGGTCCCAATCCTATCATTGAAGGAGGTCATGGCATTGATCCTAAGGGCTTCCGTTTTGGTGAGTGGGGACACGTTTGCCCTTCAGGCGGCGGGTGCATTTGCAACGCCTGTTGTGGGTTTATTCGGCCCTACCACGCCAAGCCGCAACGGGCCGTTCCGAGAACATGATCGTGTAATCTTTCATGAATTGGAATGCAGCCACTGTTACAAGAGAATGTGTTCGCGCGACGAGTGCTTGGATTTAATCACGCCTGAGGAAGTGGCTGCGGCGTGTTTGGAGATACTGGAGATGGAGAAAAATGCCTGAGCACGGACTGCTGAAGATCATTTACAGATGGAGAGTCCGGGTCAGTCTGCTGTTCGTGATATTGGCGGTGGTTCTGGCTAAACCCGAGCTTTGGCCCATTCTGGTTGGCGTGGGATTAACACTTATTGGGTTGATGATTAGAACATGGGCTTGCGGCCATCTGGAAAAAGAAAAAAAATTGACAACATCAGGTCCCTACCGGTATACGCGAAATCCGTTGTATTTCGGCAATCT
>DAOVBT010000328.1 GCA_030670375.1 Candidatus Aminicenantota bacterium
AATATGTAATACATCATCGATAAGTTTATATAAAATTTTGATGCGAGACAATTTAAATTTCAGCTGCCCTTCGCTGCAATATCCCCGGAAACGCAAAAAAGCGAGGACTCCCCCGGCATCAAAGGTCAGCTCGGGCCTTGCCTACTTATTCCATGATCAAATCATCTTTATGAGAACCAAGACTGAGCACTGTTATTCCACTTCTCCTTTTGTTTATCTGAAAATATCTGAATAGTTCAGGTTCATTGAGTTTTGGTATTGTTTTTTGATAATGTAACACAAGGTAACATGATCAAAATCGAAGGGAGGAAGAAGAATGAGATTATTTTGGCGGATATTGGGATTTTTTTGTATCGGATGTTCTTTGATTTTGGCGGGTGGAGCGGAAAATCCACGTGTTTTGATCAAAACAGAGCTAGGGGATATCACGATCGAAATTTACGAAAAGGATGCGCCGATCACAGCAACCAATTTTCTGAAGTATGTGGGTGAAAGCCGTTATAAGGACGGATGTTTTTACCGGGTTGTCACGATGGATAACCAGCCCAATAATGACATCAAGATCGAAGTCATCCAGGGCGGATTGAGTGCAGAAACTCGAGGGAATATGCTCTCTCCCATCGAACACGAAACAACGGATAAAACCGGCATCCTCCATAAAAATGGCGCGATTTCCATGGCCAGATCAAAACCCGGGACAGCCTCTTCGGAGTTTTTCATCTGTGTCGGCGACCAGCCTGAGCTGGATTTTGGGGGCAAACGCAATCCAGACGGCCAAGGCTTTGCCGCTTTCGGCAAAGTGGTAGCTGGAATGCTTGCAGTCAACAAAATTCATCAGCAACCCACAGCAGGGCAGATGCTCGATCCGAGAATTAAGATTTTGGAAATCGTCAGATCCAAGTGATTTCCCATTTTCCAATAGGTACGTCCTGAACGCCCATGAGGATTTAATCGTTGTCCCACTTTCCCATCAGGCATATCAGCAGCGACATTGAGGATCTACTTGATGTCCCATTTTCCATCCTTTAAATACTGATCGATGGATCGAGCCGCAATTTTGCCCGCCCCCATCGCAAGAATCACAGTGGCCGCACCTGTGACAATATCGCCACCGGCAAAAACTCCCTTTTTCGATGTCCGCCCTGTCTCCTCATCGGCTACGATGTTTCCCCATTTTGTCAGTTTCAAGTCGGGCGTTGTCGAGGTCAACAACGGATTCGGTCCCTGTCCGATGGCCACAATCACCATATCCACATCGATAACATGCTCAGAACCCTGTATGGCGACGGGACGCCTCCGGCCGGAATCATCCGGCTCAGTCAGCTCCATCTGGACACATTCCAATCCTTGAACCCATCCTTTTTCATCGCCCAGGATCCGGATCGGATTGGTCAACAGACGGGGTTCGATGCCTTCTTCAAAGGCATTCTCGATCTCTTCCTCCCGAGCGGGCATTTCCTCGCGGGACCTCCGGTAGACAAGGTAGACCTTCTCGGCACCCAGGCGCAGGGAAGTTCGGGCTGAATCCATGGCCACGTTTCCCCCACCGATGACCGCGATTTTTTGGCCGAGACGAATGGGCGTGTTGTATTCGGGAAAAAGATAAGCCTTCATCAGGTTAACCCGCGTCAGAAACTCGTTTGCCGAATATACTCCGTTAAGGTTCTCCCCCGGGATATTCAGAAAATAGGGCAATCCTGCCCCTGTCCCGATAAACACCGCATCGTATCCTTCTTCAAGAAGCTGATCTATGGTTTTGGCTTTGCCGACGACATAGCTGACCTTGATATCCGCTCCCAACTTCCCGATGTAATCGCTCTCCCTCTGGACGATCCATTTGGGGAGACGAAACTCGGGAATGCCGTAGACAAGCACCCCTCCCGGGGCATGGAGAGCCTCGAAAACCGTGACAGCATGACCGATCTTGCACAATTCCCCGGCAACGGTGAGTCCTGCCGGGCCAGCACCGATCACCGCCACCTTTTTCCCTGTCGGTTCAGGAAGCTTCGGGACTCGCACTTCACCCTGGTTGAACTCATAGTCTGCCACAAACCGTTCCAACCGGCCTATGGCGACAGGATCCTTTTTTTTCCCGAGGATACACTTTATCTCGCACTGTTCTTCTTGAGGACAAACACGGCCGCAGACAGCCGGCAAACTGTTTTTTTCCTTGATCTTGTGGATGGCCCCCATAAAATCCCCTTCTTTAATCTTGGCGATAAAAGCCGGGATGTCGATATCCACAGGGCATCCTTCCACACAAAAAGCTTTTTTGCATTGGAGACATCGTGAGGCCTCGCGCATAGCTTGTTCCCGAGTGTATCCCAACGCCACCTCATCAAAATTCTGGATCCGCATCTTCGGGTCCTGTTTGGGCATGGGCTCCCGGTTGTTTGCTCTTTTTAGGTTATCCTCGGCTTGCTGCAGCCGGCATTCATAATCCCACATAGCTCGATGTTCTTCCCGGACATACATCTCCGACCGCTGCATGAGCTCATCAAAATCGACCAGATGGCCGTCAAATTCCGGCCCATCCACACAGACAAATTTTCTTTCCCCTCCTACCGTGATCCGGCACCCCCCGCACATGCCAGTTCCGTCCACCATGAGAGAGTTAAGGCTCACGATGGTTTTGATGCCCGGCTCCTTCGTGATATCAGCCACGGCTTTCATCATTATTCCCGGGCCTATGGCCACAACCTCATTGATCTCTGTTCCATCTGCGAGAAGCTTTTTGAGGATATCTGTCACAAAACCATGATGCCCCTCGGAACCATCGTCTGTGGCGATATACAGCTCATCGCTTGTGGCCCGCATCTCGTCTTCCAGGATGAGCATTTCCTTGGACCGCGCACCGATGATGGAGATGATGCGATTCCCGGCCTCTTTAAATGCTCGGGTAATCGGATAAACAGGGGCGACACCGACGCCCCCTCCGATACACACCACGGTTCCCGCACTCCCGACCTCTGTCGCCTGTCCCAGAGGACCGACAACATCGAGAAAAGAATCCCCCACTTCCAAGGAGTCCATTTTCCGTGTGGCCGTCCCCACAACCTGCACGATCAGCGTGATGGTCTCTCTCTTCAGGTCCATATCCGCAACAGTCAAGGGGACTCGCTCCGCATAGTCATCCGTTCTGACGACGACGAACTGTCCCGCCTTCACGGCATTGGCAACCACCGGTGTGTGTATTTTAAACAATGTGATGGATGGGGCAATGCTTTCCTTATGAACAATCGCGTTCAGATTGTGTTTTGCGTTGGAACTCATTTTTTACCTCTTATCTTTTCGATGTTCAAGGGGAAGGAACACAGAAAAAACACTTCCGTTCCCGAATTCGCTGTCCACCTCGATATGTCCAAAATGGGAGTTGACAATCTTCTTGGCAATGGTCAAACCGAGTCCGGTGCCGGATATCTTTTTTATTTTTTCATCATCGGCACGGTAGAAATCATCGAAGATATGGGACAGGTGATCGGCTGAAATTCCGAGGCCGGTGTCCTTTACCCTAAGATGGATAAAACTCCCCTCGACGTCCCC
>DAOVBT010000427.1 GCA_030670375.1 Candidatus Aminicenantota bacterium
GGGTTTCAGGATGCCATAGATGGAGTAAAAACGCGGATCAAACTCACGCGGATGGTCAGCTGTTCTTCATGCCGGGGAAAAGGCTACGTGGGAAGTGAGGGGCAAGGTGTGTGTCCTGCCTGCGGAGGGAGCGGTCAAACTTCCATGCAAAGAGGGTTCATGAAGTTTGCCTCTCCTTGTCCAACATGTGGAGGAACCGGTCAATCACTGGGAACACAATGTTCCCTGTGCCACGGTTCAGGCCTTATGCCCAAGTCGGATCTTATCAGCGTGCGTATTCCTGCTGGAGTCGACACGGGATCCAAAGTCCGGATCGCCGGAAAGGGAAATGCTGGCAGGAATGGGGGGCCTGTCGGAGATCTTTTCATCACGATCGAAGTGGATACCCATCCCTTCTTCAAGCGGAAAGGCAAAAATATCTATGTCAAAGTCCCTATCACAGTGCCCGAAGCAACTCTTGGAGCCAAGATCAAAGTGCCTACACTTTTCGGCCAGACAACGATCCGAATCCCACCCGGGACAAAATCTGGACAAAAATTCAGGCTCAGGGATAAGGGAGCCCCTGTTCCTGGCAAAAGGATAAAAGGAGACCAGTATGTGGAAGTCTCCATCGTTCCTCCTCCTTTCGGAGATGAAAAAATTCGAGAGCTGATGAAAGAACTCCAAAAAATCTCAACGGTAAACCCCAGAGAAAAATTGGAGGTTCACTAAGATGAATGACAGGGAAGATCCGAAGAAATTTTACCACATCAGCGCTGTCGCCCAGATGTATGATATTCATCCGCAGACTCTGAGATTGTACGAACGGGAAGGCCTGCTCAAACCTTCTCGAAGCGATGGGAACACGCGTCTTTACAGTGAAGATGACCTGAAGCAGCTCGAATTCATTCTCAGCCTTACCCGAGAATTAGGAGTCAACCTCGCAGGTGTAGAAGTGGTTATAAACATGAAGCAAAGGATGAATCAAATCGAAGCAGAAGTGAATGAGTTCCTGGAATACATAAGAAAAGAATTCTTCGAGGGACATGAAGAGGAGTTCGAACAGAGGCGGCAAGCTCTGATCCGGATCACACCGGGAAAGATCGTAAAATTTGAGATAATCGAGAAAAAAAAGGATGAGAAGTAAATTCAAAGATTCCCTCGATTCTAAAAATATTTCGCGCTACCTTAAACAGATCGCTAAGTTTTCACAACTGACCCCGAAGGAAGAAAAGGATCTTGGGCATCTCATCCAAAAGGGAGATAAAAAAGCGCAGGGAAAGCTTGTCGAATCAAATTTGAGATTTGTTGTCTCGTACGTGAAAAAATACAGAGGTATGGGACTGAGTCTTCCGGACCTTGTCAACGAGGGGAATCTTGGGCTGATCGAGGCAGCCAAGCGGTTCGATCCAGAAAAAAATGTCAAGTTCATTTCGTATGCTGTGTGGTGGATCAGGCAGGCCATCATCCATGCTTTGACCAAGTATTCTCGCATCTATCACATCCCGCAAAAGCTTTCGGATCAGGTCTCCGAGATGAAAAGGGTAAAGGCCCAGCTGAAAAAAGAATTGGGAAGGGAAACGACGAGAGATGAGATAGCAAATCGCATGAGAATTTTGGTTGAAGATGTGGAAGAATTAGAAATTTTGACAGGGAAGGACATATCACTGAGCGATAGGTATTACGATGACGATGTGGAAATAGGCGACAGGATAAAGGACAGCCTGTCTCCGTCTGTCGAATACCAGATCGTCAAAAACTCCGTGCAGGAAAACATCAGGAATATCCTGAATGAATTGGAAGAAAAGGAAGCAGATGTGCTAAAATTAAGATTCGGGATATTTGATAAAGAATTGGAAGAAAAATATGAGATCGCAGAAAAAGATCAAAACCCGAGCACGCTCCAGGAAATCGGAGACAGGCTTCATTTAACGAGAGAGAGAATAAGGCAGATTGAAAAAAAAGCGATGAGAAAGTTGGCTCATTCCCAAAAACTCCAACAATTGAGAGGATACTTGAATTGATGGCTAACGATCCCTGCACGAATTGCAACGACACCGGTTGGGTTCTGAAGGATACCAAAGGCAGGATAGTAGCGACGCGTTGCCGTTGTTTTGAAGAGAGGAAGGACCAAATCCTTAGGAGCGATGCTGAGATCCCGAAGAGATATGCAAACTGTTCATTCAAAAACTTCGAGATTCATAACGACTCCCACAAACATGCCATCAAGATCGCCAAACAGTTCGTGAAAAACTATCCTGTCCAGGATGTGGGCCTCCTGTTTATCGGTCCCTGTGGGGTGGGGAAGACACATCTGGCTGTGGCCCTGATAAATGAGATGATCCAGCAGAAGAGCGTTCCGTGCTATTTTTGTGATTTTCGGGAACTCATCCGGAAAATCCAGAACACCTATTCCCCCGATTCTCCGTTGACCGAATCACAAATCCTGGAGCCCATCTTCAATAAGGATGTTCTTGTCCTGGATGAGTTGGGGGCAAAAAGGACAACGGCTTGGGTGGAGGAGATGGTTTTTTACATCATCAACCACCGTTACAACAACAAAAAACTGACAGTCTTCACATCCAACTATCCCGACCATCCCGACGATGAGGAAGATTCCAGGGATTCCTTCTTCAAAAAGGGGGG
>DAOVBT010000042.1 GCA_030670375.1 Candidatus Aminicenantota bacterium
TTCTGAATAAGGATTCCCAAACCGTAATACTTCCCTTTGTATTCTTCTCTCATCCTATCAAAGTGGCGAGGATCCAAAAAGTAGGAATGGGGATCCAATGTCTGAAGCATCCCTTTTATCGAGGAAAAGGCAAGCTCTTCATGATCCACGGATTCAAAATAATTCTGGTCGATCAAGTCGACGATCGCTGAAATCTTGTTCATAGAGAGGTTCCAGACATCTTCTTCCCAAGCAGGGGTAGAGACCAGCACAAAAAACAGTAAAACAAAGATAAATCCCTTGTATCTCATGGCTCTCGATGAATGTTAATGATAGCAAAGCCTTGAGGGAATGTCCAGAGGTCAATGCCGATCGCCTATTGACTTATTGCCACTAAGAGGCTATAGTTTCTTATCATTCTCGAATCAAGGGAAGTAAGACAATGTTCGGAAATATCGGATTCCCGGAACTTCTGGTTATACTGGTCATCGCTCTTCTTGTGTTTGGCCCCAAAAAATTACCTGAAGTCGGAAGGTCCCTCGGCAAAGCCCTGCGAGAATTCCGCAAGACTTCCGATGAGATCAAAGAAAAAATCGAAGAAGAGATCCATGCCGAGGAATTCAAAGACATAAAAGAAGAGATCAACAAACAAGTAGGAGAGGATGAGGAAGGGAAAAAATTCTCCTAACGAGATGACCTTCCTCGGACATCTCGAAGACCTCAGGAAGCGCCTTTTTTACTCGTTCATCGCTTTGTTTGTCGGCATCGTCCCTGCCTGGTTCTTTCACAAAGAACTGTTCAACGTTTTGGCTCAGCCCGTCACCCAGTACCTTCCTGAGGGGACCAAACTCACCTTTATCAAACTCACCGCCCCGTTCATGCTCTACATCAAAGTCTCCTTTCTTGCCTCTTTGTTCCTCAGTTCTCCGTTTATTTTTTACCAGATTTGGATGTTCATCGCCCCTGGTCTCTACCGGAAAGAAAAAAAATACGTTGTACCCTTTGTGATCTTAACCACCCTCTTTTTTTCGGCTGGGGCCTTGTTCGGCTATTTTGTCGTTTTTCCGTTTGCCTGCCGGTTTTTTCTGAGCATGGGAGCAGAGTTCGAACCGGTCATCACGGCTAATGATTATTTCAGCCTGGCCTTGAGAGTTCTCTTGGGTATTGCCATCGTGTTCGAGCTTCCCACCCTGTCCTTTTTTCTTTCCCGGATGGGAATTCTCACAGCCAAATGGATGGTAAAAAACTTCAAGTATGCCGTGCTAATGGTCTTTGTGATTGCGGCCATCATTACGCCTACTCCTGATTGGATGACCCAAAGCATCATCGCATTCCCTATGCTCGCTCTATATGGTCTGAGTATTCTCATAGCCCTCGTCTTTGGCAAGAAAAAAGGGGAAAAGAAAAAAGAGGAAAAGAAAAAAGAGGACAAAGAAGACGACCTCGCTGGATAGGATGGGAAGAGAGAAAGTTTACCTCCGCGCCGTTCCGGATTACAATCCATCACGAATAAAACAGGTTATTCAGGAAGGTCTTGCGGAATTTGGCCTGACCGGATCACACCATTCCGATATCACCATCAAACCCAATGTGGTCATGGCCCACCACAGGATCGCCCCCTCCGCCTATACCCGGTCAGAATTCCTGGACGGTCTGATCCAGGCTCTGCATGAGGGCAGGAATCCTGCACCCAAAATCACGATTGCGGAAAAGTGCGGGGCAGGCATTCCCACAACGCGTATGTTCCGGAGAGCCGGTTATTTTTCGCTCAAAAAAAGACACAACATCAAACTTCGTCCGATAGAAGAGGCCAAAAAGAAAAAAATCCCCCTCCAAAAGGGACAAATCCACAGCCATATCACCACATCCCGGGAGATCGCTGACAACGACTTCCTGGTCTATACCCCCAAACTCAAAAGCAACTCCTTGACCCATGGCCTGACTGCCGCTATCAAACTCAATGTCGGAATCCTGTGCGACAAAGAGCGGATGTGGAACCACAACAGCCATCTCGACGAGAAAATCGTCGACCTTTTGGAAGTGGGGTATCCCGACTTCATCGCCACAGATGCGGTGGAAATATCCATCGGAGGTAACCACCTCACACAACATGGATATCCTTTGGGCCTTATCGTCATGGCCACAAATCCCGTGGCTCATGATTCGGTTTGTGCCCGCATGTTCCACCTCGATCCACACAAAATCCCCCATCTGCGCCTGGCTCATGAAAGGGGATATGGCCCGCTTGACCTGACTGAGATAGAAATCAAAGGCGACATATCCCTTCAAGAAATTCAGGATAAAACAAAAGACTTGAAGACCGGGTTCATCCGCGTGAATGAGGTGGACTGTGGGATCAAAGTCCTCACAGGAGAGCCCTATTGCACGGGGGGTTGCCATGGGGTCTTTTTGGATTGGCTGTACATGATAAAAGACAGGAAACCAAAGCTCTGGAAAAAGCTGCCGGCTTGGACGGCTGTCATCGGGAAATACCCGGGGGATGTTTTCGCAGATCGAGTGTTGATCATCGGCACCTGTTCTGAAGTCCAGGGCCGTCTCGAAGCCAAAAAAATCCGCCGCATTAACGGATGTCCCCCAAAACACAAGGATCTAGTCCTCTGGATGTTTCTCAAAACAGGCATAATCAATCCGATGTTCCGGCTAGACCTGATCATCGACGCTTACCCCTTCCTTTTCTTTTGTTGGATGAGGAGGCTATTCAAAGGAAGGTTCCAATGACCCTGGACGGAAACCTGATTATCAACGGCAAGAGGGTTCAAACTTCCCATAAGAAAGACTCTCTGAATCCCGCAACACTGGAACTCGTCGGCAGAGTCTCGCTGGCATCCACCCGAGACTGTCAATCAGCCATCCAGGCAGCTAAGGAAGCCTTTCCTGGATGGAAAACCTTGCCTGTTTCCGCCAAACAAAAAATCTTCCGCAACGCCAAAAAAATCCTTTTGCAAAAAGGCAAGGAAGCCGCCCGATTGATAACCGTGGAAAAAGGATCTCCCTATCCAGAATCTTATTCCTCCGAGATCTTCGCCGGCCTCGGGGCTTTGGACTACTATGCCCGAAAACTAAAAAGTCTCCTTCGTCCCCACCCTGTGAAACACACGGTTTCCCTGTTTTTTAACAAAAAAAGTTCCTTTCGGTTCGAGCCGTTGGGACCGACCTTGATCGTCTGCCCCTGGAATTTTCCGTTTATCATCGCCATTTACGATGTTTTGAGTGCCCTTTCGGCTGGAAACACCGTCATCCTTAGGCCTTCCTCCTCGACCCCTTTCACAGGGCTGATGGTGGGTGAAATATTTGCCGAAGCCGGCCTTCCTCCCGGCGTTCTCAACATCATCAACTGCAAAATACCCCAAGCCGAAGAAATGATCTCCCATCCCGACGTCCAAACGGTCATGTTCACTGGGAGCGTATCCACCGGGAAAAGAATCATGGAGCTGGCCAGCCGGAACTTGACCAACCTATCCCTTGAATTGGGGGGAAAAGACCCGATGGTGGTCTGCACCGATGCCGACATCGAAAGGGCCGCCCGCGGAGCCGTATGGGCCGGTTTCATGAACTGCGGCCAGAGCTGCGGATCGATCGAGCGAGTCTACGTTGCCAAAGAGATCGCAGATGAATTCACCCAACGGGTGGTGGAACTCACCCAAAAAATCAACGTCGGCAATCCGGTCGATCCGGGAGTGGAAATGGGCCCGATGGTCACACTCTCCCAGTTAAAAACTGTCAAGGATCACATCCAAGACGCCCGGGACAAGGGAGCCGAAATCCTGTTCGGGGGCAAAAACAAAACAAACCTTCCCGGCTATTTCATAAATCCTACCGTGCTTTCCGGTGTCAATCACACGATGAAAATCATGACAGAAGAAACCTTTGGCCCAACCCTGCCGATCATGACATTTTCCGATCCCGAAGAAGCTATCTTCTTGGCAAACGACAGCTCTCTCGGACTCACGGCTTCTGTTTGGACAAGAAGCAAAAAAATGGCAGCATGGATGGCAGAGAGGATAGAAACCGGATCCATAACGGTGAACGATCATATGTTTTCTTTCATCGAACCCGCAGCTATCTGGGGAGGCATCAAACAAACGGGAATGGGCCGATCCCACGGCCCGTTCGGTCTTCAGGAATTGGTGAACATCAAGTTCGTAAGCTTCGATTTTCTCAACAGAAAGAAACAGCTCTGGTGGTTTCCGTATGACAGCGGATTGATGTCTCTGCTTAGCAAATCCGCGATTCTTTTTCACCACAGCCGCATCAGAAAAAAACTAAAAGCTCTTTTTTCGCTTACACCTTTTTTGAAACGCATACAGGAAGGCAGCTCTCTGGTCAACTTTATCAAGAGCTCTTCCCGCTATTTCCGAAAATAGGGACGAAGCTTTCCCATTTCTTTTGATATTGACCAAACCTTTTTGGATATGGTATGTTCACCGCACGATTCAAGGAAAAAATGAAAAAAAAGACCTCTCTCATCGGATTGACGGGAACTAACGGCGCAGGGAAGGGGGAGGTGGCTTCCTTTTTTGTGGAGAAAGGCTACGCATACTTCTCCTTATCCGATGTGATTCGGGAAGAGCTTAAGAAAAAAAATCAAGAGATCACGCGCGACAATCTGATCAGGATGGGAAATTTTATGCGCCGACAATTTTCGCCTGACATCCTGGCCCGCCGTGTGGCAAAAAAGAGCAAGAGGAAATCCGTGATAGACAGCATTCGCAATCCCAAAGAAGTGGAGTTTTTTCAAAATCAAGACGATTTCATGCTCCTTGCCATCGATGCTCCCCCAGAGCTGCGATTCGAAAGGGTCAAAATAAGGGGAAGGGAGGAGTCGGTCTCCAGTCTTCAGGAATTTGTCGCCAAGGAGGCCGAAGAGATGGGCACCGAAAAGAGTAGCCAACAGCTTCTGGCCTGTATGGAAATGGCGGACTACACAATAATCAATGACGGCACTATTGAGGAACTGCGAAATAAATTGGAGGAATTCCTATGAAGTCCAGGAAACTATCCAAGGATGAATACTATCTGAACATCGCAAGGGAGGTGTCTCGTAAAAGCACCTGCTTCAGGCGAGTCATCGGGGCCATCATCATCCGTGATGATCAAATCATCAGCACAGGATATGCCGGGGCCCCGAGAAAAACAAAAGACAGCCTAGAGCATGGCTTTTGCCTTAGAGACAAGCTGAAAATTCCTCACGGCCAGCGCTATGAGCTGTGCCGGAGCGTTCATGCCGAGCAGAATGCCATCATCAACGCGGCTCGGGCTGGCGTCAGTCTGCTCGGAGGGGATATGTATCTCTACGGCAGCATACCGGGAAAGGAAGGGCCCATCAATGCTCTTCCCTGCTTTATCTGCAAAAAAATGATCATCAATGCCGGACTCAAACGCATGATCTGCTCGACGGCGGAAGGAAAAATCGCTATTTTTAGCGTAGACGATTGGGCCGACGATTGGCAAAAAAATGACATCATCGACGATAAACATCAATATGGATGACAATCTGCACAAAAAGCATTCCATCCCGCTCTTCATTTTTCTTTTTACCCTGGTCATCATACCTTCTTCTCTTCTCTCCTGTAATCAATTTGCATCTCAAGAAAGCCAGGCAGCTTCCGGAAAAAAGGCCTCATTGCTCAAACTCCTCGATCTTATTCCCTCTCCAGAATCCATAGATTTTGTGCAAGAAAAAACACAGTATCAGTTGCACCCCCTGCTCACAGAGCAGCGTCATCCCAAAACCTGGAAATTGAACGACCGAATCGCAGACGACATGGAAGCCGGGTTACGGATGCTGTTCGCGGTGGACGAAGATGTAGATGCCCGGCTCAAGTCCCTCAGTCGCAACAGCCAAGTTCTGGAGCGAGCCGTCCAGGCTGCCGAGGAAGCCATTCTTTCCGGACGCAAGATCTATCTGTTCGGGTGCCAGGAAACCGGGCGATGGGCCAAATGGGTGGAAAGCTCCATCTGGCGTCCTTTCTGGAAAGACCTTCAGGCGAGGAAGAAGATCTGGGCAAAGGTAAGTCCCAAAGTGGGTGATTCGATCGAAAACCGCTGTATCGGCGAAATGCCCGGTGCAGACCGGTCGATCATCAGCCCGTTGGAAGGATGGGAAGACCTAATGATCACCGGCCGGCTCCAACTCGAAGAGAGAGGGATCGAACCGGGAGATGTGGTCTTTTGTGTATCGGCAAGTGGAGAATCTCCCGCGGTCATCGGCACCATTTACGAAGCTCTGGATCAATGGACGAGACGTTATCCTTATGATGCCAAAAAAATCCAAAAAAAACTTTTTTTTATTTTCAACAATCCCAAGGAAGTGCTTCTCCCGTTCGATCGCTGTCAAGCTGTGCTGGAAGAACCTGGCATCACAAAAATCGATCTCACGACAGGACCTCAGGCCCTAGCCGGCTCTACACGGATGCAGGCTTCCACGATCGATGCCTTTCTAATCGCCCAGATTCTCCAGACCGCCATCGATCGCGCCTTGCGTCCGTTGCTTTCGAATAAAGAAATGGCCAATCTGGGATTTAAAACACCCGTTGTTTTTGCGGAGAAGTTGGGAGAATTCTCTGAAATCCTGAAAAGTGTGAAAAAGATCATCCCGGCTATTGCCCACCTCACCACACTGACAGAAAAAGTTTACAGGGATGAACAATATACAACTTATTCGGCCCTCAGGGGATTTAACACCGTTTTCAATGACTGCGCAGAACGGGGGCCAGCGTTACATTCTTGTCCTCTTGATACGGTCCAAACTGTGCCAAGAAAATCCCGGATACAGGTCTTGGCACCTGTGCCCAACCTGGAAGAAGCTTGGTCGGCCATTCTGGGACGTCCGTTTCGCGGACTCTCTCCGGCATCATACAAAAACCGACTCGAGAAGGAAGTCACAAATCGCGATCTTATTCAAACAGCATCGGAAAGCTTAAAAAACGCAGGAGACGCCCAACAGTTTCTTTTTGATTTTTCCCTTTCGGATTTCAACCTGCGAAATCGAAGACCGGAAAAGGGAGACCTGGGAATTCTTGTGGTTATAAGCCCGGAAGAAACTCTGTTAAAGGACAAAGAATCCTATGTATACCAATTCGTCAGCCAGTTTCTTGATAAAGGAGCCAAAACGGCCATCCTGTTTATCACGGGAAAAAAGAAGAATGACATAAAAAAATTGGCCCGGAAAATTCCCGGATTCGATCCGGATGGCAAGGATATCTTGGCGATCCTGCCGCTGGATTCTCAAAATGACCCCCTGTTTATAAACCGGCTGATAGCTCTGAAAATCATCCTGAATGCCCACTCCACTGCTGTTATGGCAAAATCCGGCAGAGTTACCGGGAACACGGTGACCGCAGTGGATCCGGATAACCCAAAATCCATCGGACGAGGGACCTTTTTGCTTCTCTCCCATGTGAATGAAGCCCTCAAAAAGCCAGATTGGGTAAAGCGGGATGGGATCCTGGAGCCCATCTCCTACGGTGAGGCCAACGCGGTCTTGTACGATGCCATCGGTTTCATGAAAGGCAAAAGGGAAAGACTCGATCAGTCATATGGAGTGGCCCTTTCTATCATCCGTATTCTCGAGTCTCTCCGGCTGAATAAGGGCATTTCCCATGAAGAAGCTTGGACCATCGTCCGGGACATAGGTCTCCAACAATATTTGAAAGATGTTACATCCTAAGACAAATAGAACGGGTCCCGTTTTCCTGATATTATTTCTGTTTGCGGTGATTCTTTCGACATCCTGGCTTTTTGCGACAAAGAAAAGAACAAAACTGGGGAGCGAAATCTTTATCCAAACCCTCCTCACACAACTCGATCAGAAAAAACTGGGTCTCGTTTGCAATCAAACTTCTGTTCTCCCTGATGGGAAGTCCCTGATCGAAGCGCTGATAGAAAAAGATGCCTCATTAGAGGCCGTTTTCACACCCGAGCACGGATTCATGGGAAAATTGGAAGCAGGAGCCGAGGTTCAAGATAGCCTTTTGGCAAAAATCAAGATCTTCAGCCTGTATGGGAAAACCAAGAGGCCGACCCAGGAACAAACTCAGTCAATAGACGCTTTTATCTACGATATCCAAGATGTGGGCACACGGTATTACACCTACATCACGACACTCAAATACGTCATGGAAGCGGCAGCGGCTTTCGGCAAAGCGGTCTATGTGCTAGACCGTCCCAATCCTGCAGGGGGAAATATTGTGGAAGGACCTCTCCTTGACCCTAAGTATGAATCCTTCAGGGGAGCTTTTCCAATCCCAGTACGGTACGGGATGACAGTCGGAGAACTGGCGTTGATGATGAAAGGAGAGGGATGGGTTCCGCCCCAAGTCGAACTTCACGTGGTTCGGATGACAAACTGGGGCCGCCGTTTTTTCTGGGAAGATACCGGTCTCCGCTGGATCCCGACCTCTCCAAACATTCCCTTTCCTGAAACAGCCATCATCTATCCAGGCACGGGTTTGCTCGGCGCCTTCACTATCAATCCGGGTCTCGGAACGCTGAATCCTTTCATGCAGTTCGGCGCACCCTGGCTCGACACGCCTGCGATCATCCAAAAACTGGGTGGGGGGACAAGTTATGGCGTTGAACTCGAACCTCTGATCTATACCCCCAGATCTCTTCCCGGTAAAACGCTCCATCCTCCTTACGAGAACAGGCCGTGCCAGGGAATCAACGTTCGTATCATCCAGAAAGATAAATTTTTTTCTCTCCATTTTACGCTCGCGCTCATAAAGGCCATCCGGGAAACTCACCCTAACAAAATCCGGCTCCATCGGGATAGCCTCAATCAGATGTTCGGCAACGATCTTCTCGAAAGATACATCGAGGGCACACTGAGTTATGACGATTTGTTAAAGGAAATGGAAAAAGACGAAAAGGCGTTTCTTCAGATGCGCCAAAAATACCTCCTCTACGATTAGCCTCAACCTGGCCACCCCTCCCCACCCTTCACAAATGTAGCGATAATCTGCAACCAGCCTCAACCTGTGCTATTTACGAGTCAAGATTGCTGCAGCGGCAAGGCAGTGGCCCATGAGGTTGTATAAGTATACCGCGAATGGGACGCAACGAAGCAGATGTAGTGAGATTGGCTCGCCCCAAGGGTAAAAAATGCCGTTGAATATTTCACATTCTTTTTCAATGAATTCTTTATCAATTGTTGAGCAATATCAGCTTTAGTCCTGATATTGCTTAAATATGTGGCATCGGCATTTTTTATAAATAGCTCAGGTTAGTGGGAGCGGACAATTTCTTTGACGCGCATAAGCTGAACTTGATAGGACCGTTCCATCTCTTCAAGCCGGCTGGAAATGTAGCGGATGGTTTCTTTGATGTTGGGAATCAAGATGTGCTCCAAAGCATTAACCCGGCGACGGGTTACCTCGATTTCGCGACTTAAA
>DAOVBT010000417.1 GCA_030670375.1 Candidatus Aminicenantota bacterium
TGTCGATAACAACCCCTTCTTTCCATACCGGGCTTTCCAGCGTGCCGTCGATTTTTGGGGAAGAGGAGAATTTGGGGGCTGTGATATGGAAATTCCCTCCGTTGTTTTCGGCAAAAGAAACGGCTGCTAAAAAAAGCAGAGGAATTACGATCAGGATAGTTCGGGAATAGACGAACTTATTTTTGAGCATCTTTAATCCGATATAGACTTCTTGCGCTGATTTGAAAAGATTATTTGTTGTAAACATCCACCATCGAGATGTTTTTTTCCTCGAGACTGATGCCCATCGCCCTGCTCAGGTTGGCCAGAGAAAGATTGTAATCGATGATCGCTTGGAGTTCTGTTGTTTGGGCGGTGGCCAGGTCTCTTTGGTACTGCAGGACAAAGTAGGGTGTTGTCAGTCCGACCTTGAGTTTTTCTTCTTCTGCACTCAGCTGCCGTTGCCGGAGCTCTCTGGCTACTTTATAAGCCTCGACCCGCCGGTAATTGGTATCCACGGCTCTCACGGCCTGCTTGATTTCCAGGTAGATATTCTGCTCCTGCTGTTTCAGCCGCAGCGTTGCCTGCTGCAGATCGACCCGTGCCTGAGCAAGACTTGCTCGTGAAACGATGCTGTTCAGGGGAAAATCCAGGGTCAGCCTGACAGACCAGTTCCTGTATGCGAACCCAAACACGTCTTCGAAGGCGCCCTCTCGGCCGCCGGGTATTTCGCCTATCGGAGGTCCCCAAGGATTATCCCTGTCATATATGAGTTGGGTTCCGGATACCCCTGGACTCCAGTATGAGGCAGAGAGGTTTAAACCCGGAAGCTGTTGGTTTTTGGCGAAGTCCAGGTTAATCTCGCTGTTTTTTAAACCGATCCGTGTCGATTCCAAGTCGGGCCGTCGTTGGATGGCAGTGGCAAAGGCTTGATCCAGGTTGATCTCCTTTTTTTCGAATTCCGGCATTTCCTGGGGGATGATGCTAGAAAACTCCGTATTGGGATCCTCAGCCGTCAGGTTCAGGATCAGTTTTAGGTTGTCCTCGCTGTTTTTGACTTCGGCCTCAGCCGCAAGAATATCCGCTTCTCGTGTGGCGACTTCCGATTGGGCAGACAGGATTTCGATCGGAGCCTCGGTCCCGATCTCAACAGCTCTTCTCTGCCTTTCCAGGAAGTCCTGGGCCAATTTCAGGGATTGTTGCCTCACCTTGAGGTTTTCGATGCTGGCGACAAGTCTCCAATAGGCTTCCTCGACGCTGTATACCGTATCTTGGAGGGTCCTCTGCAGGTCTTTATCGGACATTTGCAGGTTGTTTTTGGCTACAATGATTTCCCTTCGAGATAAATTGTAACCAAAATTCCTGAGCAAAGGTTGGGTGAAGTCAAACCGCAGAGTGGCTCTGTAGCTGGGATTGATGGTTATCCCTGTCCTGTTTGTATCGTACTTGCTGGTGTTGAGTGATAAGGTGAAATTTCCGCCAAACGGTATTTGTTGTGCGACATCTATGGCATACTGATTTTGTTGAGTTAATAGTGTATCGGCTGCATCGAGGAAGGAGTATGAAGCCTGTTGTTCGTCCCTAAGATAAAAATTGATGGCAAAGGATGGCAGGAATTTTTCGTTGGCCACGCCTAGCGCGTATTGTCTATTTTCTGGGGTCAAAACCTCGATGGCCACACCGAGGTTATATTTCATGGCTTTTACGATGCAATCTTCAAGGGAAAGATTGATGGATGACTCCTGCTGCTGGGCTGGCAAAAATGCTGCCAGTGTAAAGATCAATAAAATTCCGAGTGGTTTTTTCCACATTTTAGACCTCCTCACTTATAACTACGGATACTAATACGGAAAAAGTCGGGAAAGTGTTCCAATATCCCATTATTTTCCTGTATATGTCAATGGAATTTATGTCCATGATTGATCATTCATATCTTAATGCTTCGATAGGATCCAGTTTGGACGCTTTGCGCGCCGGATAGAACCCGAAGAATATCCCGACAGATCCTGAAAAAATAAAGGCCAAAGCGATGGTTCCTAGGGAGACGAGGGTTTTCATGCCGGCAAAGTGGGAGATCAACCGTGAGCTTCCCACGCCCAGCACAACACCCAGAAAGCCTCCCAGCACGCTCAAAACGATGGCTTCTGTCAGGAACTGGAGGAGAATATCCTTTTCTCGGGCACCGACCGACATGCGTATGCCGATCTCCCGGATGCGTTCGGTCACAGACACCAGCATGATGTTCATGATGCCGATTCCGCCCACAAGGAGCGAGATCGAGGCGATCCCTCCGAGAAGAATGGTCAGGATTTGGGTGGCCTCTGAGGCGCTTTCGGCGATGTCGGCCATGTCCCTGACGCTGAAGTCATCTTCTGCGCCGGGAGCGATTTTGTGCCGGATCCTCAGCAGCTCTTCGATCTGTGCCATGGCATCGTTGGTCCGTGTGGATGATACAGCAGAGACATCGATGGACTGAATGTGGTCGATCCCCAAAAGTCTCTTCTGGGCCGTCGTGTACGGAATGGCGATCATGTCATCCCGATTAAACCATCCCCCGCTCTCTCCTTTGGATTCCAACACACCCAGCACTCGGAAGGGATTCTTGTTGATCCGGATGACCTGCCCGATCGGGTCGGCTCCTTCGAAAAGATTTTCGCTCACTTCGTTTCCGAGCACAGCGACCTTCTGTGCAGATCGGACCTTGCTATCGCTGAAGAAGGCTCCTGT
>DAOVBT010000201.1 GCA_030670375.1 Candidatus Aminicenantota bacterium
TCAACCGTTTTTTCTCTAAGCCCTGCGCCACGATAATCTTCAATTCTTCCACATCAAAGGGCTTGACGATATAGTCCATAGCCCCCGCTTTTAAGGCTTCCACCGCTTGTTTTATCGTGCCGTAGGCCGTTATCATGACAATCGGAATGTCCGGTCTGTTCTTTCTAACATAACTGAGGAGTTCCATCCCGCTCATCTTGGGCATCTTGATATCGGAGATAATAATATCAAAGTCTTCATTTCCCATCAGATCCACTGCTCTGGTTGCCGAGAGGGAGGTTTTCACCATATAACCTTCTTTTTCGAATACCACGCTTAAAAGATCGAGGATGCTTTTTTCATCATCGATGACGAGTATTTTTTCCATCTTTTTACAATCTCACCCTTGAATCGGATCTTGTCGGCGACTTCGGCAGGACAACTACAACCTCAGTCCCTTTATCTCTGATCGGAAACACGTGTATTTTTCCGTTATAATCATCAACAATCCTGCGGACAACCGCCATTCCGATCCCCGATCCAGATTGGAATCCCGAAGAAAGGACTGGTTCGACAAGTTTTTCCCTTTCCTCATCTTTCAGGCCATTCCCTGAATCTGCGATTTTCACTTGAACCTCGTTCATTTGGTCTTGATTTAAATCGATGGTGATGGCCCCTCCCTTCGGTGAAGCCTTGATGGCGTTTCTTATGAGATTCCAGAACATCTGCTTGAATTGATTGGTGTTGCCAAAATAGGAAATATGCGAACTTTTGTAATTCCCTTTCACGCAAAAATTTTTGTCCAACTCCCCGCTGTCCTCTAACAAAAGGAGCGTTTCATCCACAACAGAAGCCAGATTCACATCGGAAAACGTTTTTTTATCCGGCGACACAAGACTCAGGAACTGCTCGATGGAGTGGGATACACGGCTAGATTGTTCCACAATGTTATCCATCAATTCCTTCTGTTTGTCTTCCAATTCAAGCCCATCCCTCAGTACTTGAACCGAGCCTGAAATGGCAGCAAGAGGATTACGTATTTCATGGGCAAGATGAGCGGAAAATTCTCCGGCAAGGGCCAATCGTTTTTTGATCTCTAGCTCCCTCTTCGCAAAATGCAACTTCTCCGCTGTCCGTCTTAGCCTTTCCTTCATGTAATTCACGAGAAAAGCCACGATAAAAAACATGCTCCAGGAAATGAAGATATTGTTGATAACTGTTCCTGGAGATAGCTCTGTCAGTTGGTCGGAACCTAAATACGGTAAAAAACCCAAATGCATTCCGTTGACAAGAATCCCGAAAAGCACCCCAGATAATGCTGCCGTTAAATAGGCGGCCCGCTTCGAGAGAACGATACTCGCTGCGATGATGCCGAAGATATACAGGAAATAAAAAGATCCTTTTAATCCACCTGAAACATACACAAAGGCCGTGATCAGCAGGAGATCAAAGAAAATCTGGAGGCAAGCTTGAAAAGTCTGGTACCTACCCCAATAGTACAGGAGAAGATATCCGATAGACAAGACGTAGGTGGCAATAATCAGATAATAAAAGAGCATGAGAGGCAGGAATGTTGACGTGCTGAACTGAATGATGATCGCAGACACAGCAAGAGCGGTTACGATGATCAGTCGCAGGAGAATGAGCCAAAAAATGTCTTTTCTTCTCTTCAATCTTCTGATCCTTTTTTTGAAAACACCTATGCAATGAATTGCCTGAATGTCATATTCCAGACTTTCATTTCTTTAGAATTTCGACATAAGATCAAAAATCGGCAGATACATCGAAACGACGATCGACCCGACAATCAAACCCACAAAAATCAGCAAAAGGGGCTCCAACACGGAAAGCAGGTTCGCCACGGAATATTCCACCTCTTCATCGTAAAAGTCGGCCAATTTGGTCAACATCTCATCCAGCGTTCCGGTGGCCTCTCCGACACCCACCATTTGTATCATCATAAACGGAAAGCGTCCCTTTTCCCTCAAGGCATCTCTCAGGCTGGTGCCTTCTGCAACCATAGACCTCGCCTGCATGATGAAATCCTCAACGATGACATTTCCTGAGGTCGAAGACGTGATTTTCAGGCTTTCCAGCATCGGAACACCTCCGGAAAGGAGGGTGCTTAATGTTCGGGTCACTCGCGACAGGCCCACTTTTTCGAGAAGTTTTCCAAAAAGAGGCATGCGCATTATAAACTTATCGGTGATCTTTCGGCCTGAATCAGTCTTCCTCCAATACCGAAATCCAAATACAAGAGCAACAAACCCAATGGCAATAAAGAGAATGTATTTCTGGATGAAGATGCTCATGGATAAAATAACGGATGTCAAAAGGGGTAGTTCTGCACCGAGTTCAAGGAAAATCGAGGCAAACACGGGGATGACCTTCCACAGCATGAAAATGACCACTACAATAGAAAACGATAAAACGGCAATAGGATATATCATGGCCTGGCGAACCTGTGCCCTCAACCTGACGATTTTCTCCTGATATTCTGCCAGCCGTCTCAACATGATATCCAGAGAACCACTCTGCTCCCCAGAGGCAACAAGGTTGCAATACAGGTCATCGAAGACATTGGGAAATTTGCGTTTAGCTTGATTCAACGTGGATCCCGCTTCCACATCTTCTCGAATATCTTTGATAACATTCTTGAAATACTTGTTTTTTGTCTGCTCGGCCAGAATGTTAAGACTCTGTATCAGCGGAAGTTCAGCATCTATCAGTACAGAGAGCTGTCGGCTGTAGATAGACAAATCTTTCAACTTGACTTTTTGTCTTTGGAGAAAAGGGATCTCTATCTTTTTTCTTGCAGCGGAAATATCCATAACCGTGATTTGTTCCCGCTGAAGGACTTTGGTTAACTCATCCACGTTACGGGCAATACGGGTCCCCCCAACAACATCGCCGTAGCGGTTTTTTCCTTTCCATTGATATGTACGCATTTTTTACCCCTTTCTATTTTCTCATTTGATTCGGAGTGAAACTCGCGGAAGTCACCTTGAGCCCTTCCCTCCGCTGGATAATATCTGTTAATTCCTCTGGCTTAGAGGATACATTCAAGGCCGTCTCGAGAGTGATGGCTTTTTTGAAATAAAGGCTGGCCAGGGACTGATTGAACGTCTGCATGCCGAATTTCTCCTGGCCCATCTGCATGGATGAATAGATCTGATGGATCTTGTTCTCGCGGATCAAATTCCGGATGGCGGGATTGGGGATAAGAATTTCCATGGCTAGAACCCGACCTCTGCCGTCGGCTCGAGGCAGGAGGGCTTGGGTGATCACCGCCTCCAAACTCATCGAGAGCATTATCCTGACCTGAGCTTGGTACTGGGCGGGGAAAATATCGATGATTCTCGAGATGGACTCAGCAGCGGAATTGGTGTGCAGGGTAGAAAAGGTCAGATGGCCTGTTTCAGCCACGCGCAGGGAGGCTTCGACCGTCTCCAAATCTCTCATCTCACCGATAAGAACAACATCCGGATCTTCTCGTAAAACCGCGCGCAAAGCATTGGGATAGGAGAGGGTGTCGACCAAAAGTTCCCTCTGGTTGACGATGGCTTTTTTCGGAGTGATGTAATATTCGATGGGGTCTTCGATCGTGATGATGTGGACGGCTCTTTCCTTGTTGACATATTCGATCAAACACGCAAGAGTCGTGGACTTTCCGCAACCTGTGGGGCCCGTAACGAGAACCAATCCTCTTGGGAGATAACACAGCTTTGCCAGCCTTTGGGGAAGACCCAACTCCGAGAAGCTCCACATGATGGGGAGGAACCGGCGGAAGGCTGCCGCCACGGCACCTTTTTGCATGAACACATTTCCTCGAAAACGTCCCATGTCCTTGATCCCGAAGGAGAAATCCAGTTCCATCTTTTCCTCGAACTTCTTTTTCTGTCTGTCTGTCAACAGGCTGTAGATGATGTTCTTGGTCTCAGAAGGTGTCAGGGGAGGGTAATCAAGAGAAACCAAGGTCCCGTGAACCCTTATGCGGGGGGGAATATGCGTGGTGATGTGCAAATCGCTGGCATCCCTCTCTACAGTCAATTTCAGCAATTCTTGTATTGTAATTCCCATATCAAACCTCCGAATCTTTGATCGTTTCTCTCAATACTTCTTCAACAGAAGTGATTCCTTCCATAATCTTTTTCAGGCCACTTCTTCTCAAGGTGGTCATCCCGTTTTCCCTGGCTTTTTTCTTGATTTCTTTGGACTGAGCCCGGGCTAGTATCAAATCTTTGATATCATCGGTCACTTCCATCACCTCGAACAGGCCGATTCTTCCTTTGTATCCTGTATTGTGGCACTCATTACAACCGGCTGGCTTGTATACTTTTACTTTGGTAGATTCTTCTTTGGTGAATCCGATATCCAGAAGGGCTTCTGGAGTCAGGTTGTGACGCGTGCAACACTCCTTGCATAATTTCCGGACAAGCCTTTGCGCCACAACAAGAACGACCGAATCAGCGATCAAAAAGGGTTCGACATCCATGTTGACTAACCGAAGGATCGTGCTGGACGCGTCGTTGGTGTGGACGGTGGAAAAAACCAGATGCCCAGTAAGGGCAGCCTTGATGGCAATGTCCACGGTTTCAAAATCTCTCATCTCACCGACAAGCATGATGTCCGGGTCCTGACGCAAAAAACTCCGGAGTGATCTGGCAAAACTCAAGCCGATCGCATCTCTTATGTTGACCTGGTTTATTCCGGGCAAGTAAAACTCGACCGGGTCTTCTGCCGTCATGATATTCTTTTCCATCGAGTTCAAGTTGGAAATGCCCGAATAAAGAGTGTTCGTTTTGCCGCTTCCGGTAGGACCTGTAACGAGAATGATACCCCAGGGTCTGAGGATCATGCGCTTGAAAATATCGAGCGATTCTTCTTCGAATCCCAATTTAGTCATATCCAACTGCAGCATGGCCTTATCGAGGATCCTGACCACGACTTTCTCCCCGAAGACGGCGGG
>DAOVBT010000152.1 GCA_030670375.1 Candidatus Aminicenantota bacterium
GTAAGTAACAAACCTGTTATAAGGGAGTCAAAATGGACAGTGTGTACAAAGTCATCGAGCTTGTGGGCACCAGCCCGAACTCTTTCGAAGAAGCCGCACGGAATGCCGTGGAGACTGCTGCAAAAAGCCTTCAGGACATCAGGATCGCTGAGGTTGCTGAATTCGATATGAAAGTCGAAGATGGAAAGGTCGTATCCTTTCGCGCAAGAGTCAAAATCTCCTTCAAGTTCAAAGAGTAGAACACAGGGCAGCCTTTAGGCTTAGGAGGGTTTTTTTATGGACATTCAAATCACGAGTCCGGTTTTTAAGGATGGGGGAACGATCCCGAAGAAATACACCTGCGACGATCTCGATGTGTCTCCGCCTATAGAATGGTCGAATGTGCCTGAAGGCACAATAAGCATCGCCATCGTCTGTGATGATCCGGATGCTCCGATGAAGACATGGGTTCACTGGGTCATTTTCAACATTCCAGGAGATGTGACTCACCTTTCGGAGAATGTGTCACCCGAGAAAGAACTGGAAAACGGCGCAAGGCAAGGGATGAACGATTTTCATAAGGTCGGCTATGGAGGTCCCTGTCCGCCTTCCGGGATGCACCGGTATTTTTTTAAGATCTACGCTTTAGACACTACACTCGACCTTCCTGCAGGCATATCAAAGTCCCATCTGATGATCGCCCTGGAGGGACATGTCCTCTCAGAGGCGCACTTGATGGGGACTTACACCCGCTGATTTAGGTTTTTTCGTTCTTGCCCTGAGTCCCACACTTATTAACCTGGATTATTCAGGCTAAATCGTTGAAATCAAATCTTGTGTTCTAACATGTTTCACCTTCATGAAAGGGAATATTACAACAAAGCAAATCATCCGCTTGAAGGATTCTGTCAAAATCCAATAAGGGAGGAGTATCTATGCTCAGATCAACTCAGCTTTTCCTGTTTTTTGTGTTCTTGGTTTTATTCGCTTTGACTAAGTGTACGACGTCAACGGATCACAGCATGAAAAGAAGTTACAACGGCCCGTACTCGGGCCCTCATCTGAATAGAGTCGCCTTTCCCATAGGGGGCATTGGGGCTGGGATGGTATGCCTTGAAGGAACAGGAGCCATTTCTCATGTCTCAGTGAGGAATCAGCCTGAGGTTTTTAATGAGCCCTGTACTTTTGCGGCCATAAGTGTTAAAGGCGTTGAGAACGGAGCTAAAGTTCTTGAAGGTCCTGTGCCGGATTGGAAAATCTTCGGATCTCCCGGTTCGGGTAATGGCGCCTCTCGCACCAGTTATGGACTACCTCGGTTTGAAAAGCCCCAATTTCTAGCCAGATTTCCCTTTGGTCATGTGACTCTTGAAGATGATGACATCCCGTTAGACATAAGGATCACGGGATGGAGCCCCTTTATACCAGGAGATTCTGACAACTCTAGTCTGCCAGTCGGCTCGCTTGAATATTGTTTTAAAAATACGACAGATTCTCCAGTCGAAGCTGTGTTCTCATACAATGCCAAAAACTTTATGGCTAAAAGCAGGGAGGGACATACCATTAAATCCGTGAAAAATGGCTTCGTCCTCTGGCAGGATGGCGGTGATGAGAATCCGCATAACGCAGGCAGCTTTGCCGCTTTTTTAGATGATGATAATGCTGTTATTGACCATTGCTGGTTCAAAGGGGGCTGGTGGGATGCACTTACCCTGACGTGGAACAATATTAAAGAGGGAATTCTCATAGACAATCCTCCAGTCGAGGGGCCATGTCCCGGGGCTTCTCTCTTCCTCCCAATTTCTCTAGAGCCGGGTGAGCAAAAAATCGTCCGGTTGATGTTTGCCTGGTATGTGCCAGAAACGGATCTCCGAACAGGTCAAGATATTGGGACCGAATCTTCGTCTGATCCAGCAGAAACGGCCTGTTGTTCTGAACAGAGATATCATATTCCCTGGTATGCGGCGCGTTTTAAGAGTATTTATGACGTTGTTGACTATTGGCGGTTGAACTACAACACATTATACGATAATACAAAATTATTCAGCGATACTTTTTATGACACATCCCTTCCTGACGAAGTCATCGAGGCGGTTGCAGCCAATCTCACTATATTAAAATCGCCGACTGTTCAACGACAGCATGATGGACGCTTGTGGTGCTGGGAAGGTTGCTCTGATTCGAGGGGATGCTGTTCTGGGTCCTGTACTCATGTTTGGAATTATGCCCAAGCCATCCCTCATCTCTTCCCGGACCTGGAAAGGAGCCTCAGAGAGACAGAGTTTTTTGTAAGTCAGGATGAGAGAGGGCATCAAGTATTTCGCTCTGGGCTTCCGATCCGTCCGATCCAGCATACCTTTCATGCCGCTTCCGACGGTCAGCTTGGCGGGATTCTGAAAGCCTATCGCGAATGGCGTATTTCTGGAGACAACGATTGGCTTAAAAAAATGTGGCCGAATGTCAAACAAAGTCTTGAATACTGCATAAATACCTGGGACCCCCGTGGCCGAGGTGTCCTCGAAGAACCTCATCACAACACCTATGACATTGAGTATTGGGGACCTGACGGGCATTGTTCGAGTTTTTATTTAGGCGCCCTGAGCGCGGCAGTAAAGATGGGCGAAGCGTTGAACGATGATGTTTCAAAGTATGAGGACCTCCTCAATAAAGGAAAACAATTTTTCGAATTTGAGCTTTATAACGGAGAATTCTTTTATCAGATCATCACAACTGAAGGGCTAGATGCAAAATTCGAGCCTCTCGATTTCTCTGCAAACGGAAAAGGCTATGAGAAGATTGTGGAAATGTTAAATAAAGAGGGCCCAAAATACCAGTATGGCAAGGGTTGTCTTTCTGATGGAATACTCGGTTTATGGATCGCACAAGTCTGTGGTTTGGGTGAGATAATTGATCCTGAAAAAGTCAAAAGTCATTTGAATGCCGTCTATAAATATAACCTTAAGCGTGATCTATCCGATCATCACAATCCACAAAGACCGGCTTTCGCTCTCGGCAAGGATGGGGGTCTTCTCCTGTGTACCTGGCCTAACGGAGGTGCGTTGTCCATCCCTTTTGTCTATAGCGATGAAGTATGGACCGGGATCGAATATCAGGTCGCTTCACATCTCATGTTCGAGGGCAAAATCGATAAAGGGTTGGATATCGTTAGGGTGTGCCGCGATCGATATGATGGGACAATACGCAATCCTTTTAACGAGTATGAATGCGGACACTGGTATGCGCGTGCTCTCTCGAGTTATGGACTTATTCAAGGGCTTACGGGAGTCAGGTATGATGCCGTTGAAAAGACACTCTATATCGATTCGAAAATCGGCAATAATTTCCGCTCTTTTCTTGCAACTGCAAGTGGTTTTGGTACTGTCGGATTAAAGGACGGCAAACCATTCGTCGAAGTGACAATGGGAAGCCTGGATGTGGAACATGTTCTGGTTTCGGGGAAAGCAATGACGTTATAACTCTTATTCTGTTAATATACACCTATATTCGAACAGAAACTAAAGTGAGTACAATTGTTAACTCAGCAAGATAAACGGAGAGGTCTATGAATCGGAGATTGTCAGGAATAGCGTGGACGCTTGTTCCATTAATCCTAGTAACAGGACTGATCTTTTACCTGGCATCACAATCAACACAGCAATCGGATGATTCAAAGTTCCAGAAAGGGATGGCCTTTCCCACCTGGGACGCTGAACTGTATGGAACGGCCTCATCGGATGAATCACTGCGAATTTTGGCTGAGACAACATGTACGGAATGGGTCCAACTTGTGCCCACCTGGTATCAAAACGATCGATTCTCCAACAGGATGTACCCCGATTATGATGGTCAAACCGCCAGGGTGGAAAGCCTAAAGCATGCCATCCAGACTTCCCACGTCCTGGGTCTGAACGTCATGCTCAAACCGCATATTGATGCCTTTAGCGGAGACTGGCGCGGTACGTTCCGGCCTGAAGATCCGGAAGTTTGGTTTGACAACTATATGGACATGATAACGACGTTCGCACAGATTGCCAAGGATGAAGGTGTTGAAATCTTATCCATCGGCTGCGAATTCGTTGAGCTCACCACAGCAGAATATTCTCCTGACTGGAGGAAGGTCATCCAAGCTATCAGAGGGCTCTATGACGGCCCACTTGTTTATGCGGCAAATTGGGGGAGGGAGCTTATTCAGGTCGAATTCTGGGATGACCTTGATTTTATCGGGATCGATGCCTATTTTGAGCTGACGAATAAAACAGATCCATCAATGGACGAACTGTTGACGGCCTGGGCCCCCTATCTTGTTCAGCTCGAGTCAATCCATCAGACTTGGCAAAAGCCCGTACTTTTGACTGAGATTGGATACAGAAGCATTGATGGCGCAAATGTGAGGCCTTGGGATTGGGAGAATCCTGGGGATCTTGACCTCTCAGAACAGGCCCTGTGTTACCAGGCTGTCATTCGAGCGTTTGGAGAGAAATCCTGGTTTAATGGAATTTATTGGTGGAACTGGGAGCCAAATCCTTCTTTAGGGGGACCGGCCGATAAAGGATATACCCCTTTTGGAAAGCCTGCCGAGATAGTTTTAAAAATATGGTACTGCGGAGAGGACATGGGTAAGAAAGGCCGGTCTCGTCGATGACAGGTCAAATCTCAATGGCTACTGAACGACTTGCCTCTCTGGATGTTTTCCGCGGCATGACCATTGCTCTGATGATCCTGGTCAACAATCCAGGGAGCGGGAAATATGTTTACGCCCCTCTGCGTCATGCCAAGTGGCATGGATGGACGCCCACAGACTTGGTCTTTCCATTCTTCTTGTTCATCGTAGGGATTTCGCTATCTTTTTCCTTGTCGAGAAGGAAGACACAAGGTGCCGGAAGTTTTCAGCTTTATTTCAAGATCTTCCAAAGATCTGTGATCCTGTTTGCGTTAGGACTGCTCCTTCGCCTGATCCCTGATTTCGATTTTTCGACACTCAGGATCCCCGGGGTCCTCCAGCGCATCGCCATCTGTTACATCCTCGCATCTTTGATATTTCTGAAGACGGGGACAAAGGCCCGGATCCTCATTTCTACAAGTTGTCTTGTGGCCTATTGGCTTATCCTGAAGTTTATCCCTGTGCCTGGATTCGGCGCGGGTGTTCTTGAATTAGAAGGAAATCTCTGTGGATATATCGATACCCAACTCCTTTCCGGCCACTTGTACACGCCGAACTTCGATCCGGAGGGTATCCTGAGCACCCTCCCGGCTCTTGTCACAACCCTACTGGGGACTCTGGCTGGAGACTGGCTGCGGTTTTCCCGGTCAAAGCGTTTCAAAACCACAGGGCTTTGTTTTGCCGGGATCGTCCTGACTATTCTGGGACTCTGGCTTCACCGTTTTTTCCCGATCAACAAACAGCTCTGGACTAGCACATATGTGCTTTTCACGGCGGGTGCCGCTTTGCTGGTTCTTAGCCTCTGTTATGCGATCGTTGATGGCCTGGGCATTAAAAAGTGGGCCTATCCTTTTCTGGTGTTCGGCACCAACGCGATCACAGTCTATGTGGGATCTGCTCTGATCGCGAAGATGCTTGCCGTCATGGAGGTCTCCTCGGGAAGCCAATCCATTCCTCTCAAAGCATACATCTACGAGATGTTTCTCAAGCCGGTTGCGGGGGATTTGATCGGCTCACTGCTCTTTCCGCTGTTGCTCCTCACAATCTGGTTTTTTATCATGTGGCCATTGTACAAGAAAAGAATATTCATCAGGATATAGCTTGGATTATTCCTAATATATCGAGGTTTTTATTGAATTCATTCATTCAGTGGGAGACATAACCATGAAAAAAGCGGTCGTATTCTCTTCTATCCTTATTCTAGTGATAAATACCGGTCTTTCCCAAGAGGCCATTTATGATTGGGAGAATCC
>DAOVBT010000210.1 GCA_030670375.1 Candidatus Aminicenantota bacterium
GCTTTCGGCGATCTTGGATAAAACCAACAAAGACGCCATGCTTTTCGGAGCCATCCTCCTTCCAGCCGAAACCATGGAAAAGGCCGCATCAAGCAATCCGATGATGGGTGCTTTGAAATCCATCAGCGCTATTGCCCTGTACTTCGACTACAAGAATCAAAACTTCATCGCGGAAATTCTGGCCATGGGCCCGGACGCCGACAGCAACAAGCAGGTGGCCGAAGCATTGACCGGGATCAAATCATTCGGTGCTATGGCTGCCGGTGAAAAACCTGAAATCGGAGAGTTGTTGAACGCGATCGAGATCACTTCTGGCGATGATCATGTTAAAATCTTCGCTGAAATCCCAGAAGAATTGATCAAAAAGCTCCAAGCGGATAAACCTGAAGAGGAAGAAGAGATTAAATAATTTCAGATACAGATTAAGCTTTCAATAACAGATTTACACTTTTAATTACATACCACCAAACTACCTGAACCCTTATAAATAATTCAGGAACCTGGATTATTTACCAGTCGAGATTGCTGCAACGGCTAGGAAGTGGCCCATGAAGTTGTAGTGAACTACTGCGAATGGGCTGCAACGAAGCCGCTGTAGTGAGATCGGCTGGCCCGAAGGGTAAATAATTCAGGAGGGAACAATTGTGTGCCTGATTTCGTATACACAAAAGAAGGATGAATAATGCCCACAGCGAGGAGAATATCATGACGAAAAAAATATCATCTCTATTAATCCTTTCTCTGCTGATCTTTTCCACTCATGTCGAAACAGCTTTAGCCAAAGAAATCAACAAAGATTTCCATCAGAGCTTCGATGTTAAAATGGGAGATACCCTGCGTCTCCGGCATGGCGACGGTGATGTGCGGCTGACTCCATGGGATAAAGATATCATCGATGTGAAAGTGCGCTACAGGGCCGATATCGATGCCGTAGGGATCCGGCTGGGCAGCAAGGATGACTTCAACGTGGAATTCCGGCAAACGGGGAACACCGTTTATGTCACGGGCAAGGAAGAATCCAGGGGAACCATCGGTTTTTACAACAAAAAACAATACGAGTATGTCTATGAAATTCACTCTCCGGATTACATCCAATTGGACTTTGACGGGGATGATGGCGATGTGGATATCCAGAACTGGGCTGGCGAAATCGATTGTCGGATCGATGATGGCGATATCACTATGAGGAATATCAGCGGGGATAAAACCACAATCCGGGGAGAGGACGGGGATATCGAGATCGAAAACCTCACAGGATACCTCACGATCGAGGTTGATGACGGGGATGTTTTTCTCGATGCGTGCGAAATGCCGCGCTGCCGATTGGAGGCCGAAGACGGGGACATCGAGATAAGTGAGGCCCAAGGGTCCTTCGATATCACTGTGGACGACGGTAATGTCACTATGAGACAGATCGCTGCAACGGGATTGATCATACGAGCAAACGACGGAGATATCGACCTTGATCTTTTGGCCGTTGAAACGATGGATGCCGATATCCGGACCGATGATGGGGATGTTACTGTCGGCCTTGAGAAGGGATTTTCCCTTTCTTTTCACGTCTCTGCCGATGATGTGGATTATATCCGTATAGACCTGGATGACATCGAGAACTATAAGGAAGACGATCACAGCAAATCCGGGCGCATAAGTGGAGGAAACGGGCGTCTGAAAATCCGAACCGCTGATGGCGATATCACGATTAGAGAGAATTTCTAGATTCATCCTCCTTCCATCTAACTAACCTGATTTATTTACGGGCCAAGCCAACCAACCCTCCCAACAATTGCTGCAGTGGCAAGGCAGTGGCCCATGAAGCCGTAATAATAATTCAGGCTAATCTTTGAGGATGTATTCTTTGTAGGTGAAGAGCACGCAGGCGAGGACAATAAAGACAGCAGCTATCAGGAACAGCATAAAGACGGAAGTTCCTGTCGAGCTTGGTTCGAGCCTGAAGAGCAGGAAGGAAAACCGCCCACGCGATACCGACGGCAGTAGCGATTTTAAGTAGTGGACAATCGTGAATTTCTGGGTCGATCCCGGGAAATACTGGATCACATTTTCCCAACCGAAACTGAAGATCAAACCGAACATGATCGATCTTTTCAGGATCGTGCCAACAAACGTAAAAAACGCAGTATAGCACATCAATCCTAGAGCTAAGACCGCCACATCCCTGAACAGGATTTTGTACAGAGAAACATCCAGCAAATCATTCAGGTTCAAAACCAGAAAAGAAAACACGACTCCCAATGTGACAATGAAGATGATCAGTACCGTGTAAGCCAGATATTTTCCAACGATGATGGCCGATTTCGAAACAGGGCGGGTAGTGAGATAGGTCAGCGTTTTGCCTTCCAACTCCTCAGAAGTCACAGAGGACCCATAAAAAAGCGCCAGGATCAGGATCAAGAATTGCAGGTAAAAGGCGATGATCATGTTGTTGAAGATGTAGATGCCCTCGATATCGCGGCTCAATTGGAATATCTGGGAGAATTTCACGACAAACGCTATAAAAACGGGCAAAAAGCTCAGAACAAAAAAGATTTTTGTCTTGCGGGATTTTTTAGCCAAGGAAAAGAAAAAGGAAAACACGTCTTTTGTCGATTTCACAAAAAACGCGAACTTTCCTGTGTCGTTTGAACTCAACTTATTTCCCTATCAGGTAATCGAAAACGGCCTGGAGATTGTCGTCAGGGGATGTGATCTCCTCCACTTCAATTTGATTTTCCACAAAAAGTGAGGGCAGAAGGCCGAAAAATTTGTCCCTGTTGGTTGTCTCGACCAGAAGGGTGCCTTTTTTGAGGTCGAAATTGACCTTCAGGACAAAATCATTCTGAATGAACTTCTGGGCAAGTTGTCTGGGATCACTGCACTTGATCGAGATGATGTGCGGGTGGGTTTCGATCAGATCCCGGATGTAGTGGATGTCGCCCTGGGCAAAAATCTTTCCCTGGTGGATCAGGATGATCTGATTGGTCATGGCTTCGATCTCGGGCAGTACGTGGCTGGAAACAACGATGGTCCTCCCCTCCCCTTTGTATTCCTTGATCAGCCGGATGATCTTGCGTCTTCCCAAAGGATCCAACCCGTTTAAGGGCTCATCCAGGATGATGATCTCGGGATCGTGAGCGATGGATTGGGCGACCTTCAGTCTCTGCCGCATCCCACGGCTGTAGGAACGAACAGACCTGTGTTTGTCCTCGGTCAACTCAACGATATCCAGGGCCTTATCTGCTTTTTCAGTGATCTCTGCCGTCGGGAGGTGGTAAAGCCGCAAAAGGCTCGTAAGAAATTGCCAGCCGGTCATCTCCTCGTAAAAGGAATCCTGCTCGGGACAGAATCCGATATTTGAAAATTGAGGAAAATTGTTCCAGATCGGCTGGCCTATGATGGCGACCGAGCCGATGTTGGATTTAATCTGTCCGGTTATCAGCTTGAGAAAGGTCGATTTTCCGGCTCCGTTTGGCCCCAGAATTCCTGTGATGCCCGGTTCGATCTCCAGGGTCACATCGCTCAATCCCAGGACATTGCCGTACCACTTGGAAAGGTTTTGGGTTTGGATCACGGCCGTCATTTGATGATCTCCACTCCTCTCACCTTCCTTTTGAGCATAAAGCCGGAAAACAGGCATATCGCGACGATGACCATCAGTGAATAAAACCAGGGGATGTCGACAGGTGTCCGCTGATTGAATAAGACCGCCCCGACCTGCTGGAGATTGGATTTTATCGACAGAAGAGAAAAATAATGACTCCGGAAAATTCCGTAAAATATCGCATAAAATATATCAGAAAAGATATAAACACCAAAGATGAGGATGGCCACGTATCTTCGATTTTTCCCTATGGAGGAAAGAAGGAGGGCATAAAAAGCGAAAAAGGTTGTTATCAGTATCGAGTAGGCGATGACAGACAGAATCAACCAGGGATAAGATGTGAAAAATTGAAAGTTGCCTGCAAATATCAGCTTGAAGAGAAAAAACACGATCCCCGGAACGAGCGTCACGATAAAAAGAAAGAAAAAGATGACTGCCGCCTTGCCCGTCAGATAATCCCTCTTTTTGAGAGGGCGGGCAAAGTAGAGCTGGAGAGCATTGTGCCTCAGGTCATCAGCAATTAGGCCTGCTCCGCAAAAAACCAGGATCATGATGACCATGAACAGCAAAAAGTCATTGGTGAAATAGGTCTTAAAATAGGCGGGATTCACGTTTAAAAAATCCGTTTCCCCTTCCATCATAAACTTAAAATCTTCCAATCTCTCGGATACGTAAATCCCGACAAGCCAGACCAAGGCAGGAATCAAGGTGAGCGCAAAGAAAAATTTGAAAAACTTTCTCTTGAAGGTGAGTTTGATGCCGATCCGCGTTATCGGCCACCAGGGGAACCTCCCGTCCTGAAGCTCGCCGTCCCAGTGGGTGTACCCTTTCTCCTTGATCGTCATCAATCCACTCCCACCACCTTGGCAAAAACGTCCTCGAGCGATGTCTGGCTTTTCACAAAATGCCGGACCTGAACCTTTTCCTCGATAGCTATCTTAAAAATTTCTTGAGGATCTGTACCCGGCGGAAGATAAACCTTCAATAAATTGTCCTCTGTCTGCTCAACTTGGCTTCCCATCCCCGTCAATCTATCTGAAAAGGCCTTTTCTTCTCCTTTGATTTTTAGCTCATACAGGCTGTATCGGACCTGCTTGAGCTCACTGATCTTTCCCTCAGCCGCCATCTCACCCTTGTTCAAGATAACTACATACGAACAGGTCTGTTCGATGTCGGGAAGGATGTGGGAAGAAATCAGAACCTGAATGTCTTTTTTGGTGGAGATATCCATTATCAACTCCAAGAT
>DAOVBT010000013.1 GCA_030670375.1 Candidatus Aminicenantota bacterium
AAAAAGAGATCCCTTCCTTGGCTCCTGGTAGCATCAAGGCTTTTATGGCCAGGTAAATAATCAAGATAAAGAGAATCGGCATCAAAATTTTTGTCCACCTTTCGATGCCGCCCTTGATTCCCTTGGATACGATAAATGTCGTAATACCGATCATTACCAGAAAGAACAGGATCGTTTGAATGGGGTCTGCGCTGAATTCTGTGAATATTTTATCGGTTAGCTCGCTCGTAATGCCTGTTTTGAACGAACCGGTCGCGGTTTTTACCAGGTAGCCAGCTGACCACCCGGCGATCACTGCGTAGTAGGAAAGGATGCACACGGCTGTCAAAATCCCAAAATAACCGATGAGTTTCCACAGGCTTCCCGGTTTGATGAATTCGAAGGCGCCGGCTGGATTTTTCTGGGAATACCGGCCGATGACAAGTTCGGCCAGCATGACGGAAAATCCGATGAGAGCCACGGCCAGGATGTAGACCAAAACAAAAAGAGCCCCCCCGTTTTGGCCAACGACCATCGGGAAACGCCAGATATTTCCCAATCCGATGGCAGAGCCTGCAGCCGCGAACACAAAAGCGACTTTGGAACTCCATTTTCCCCGCTGGCTCAAATCCTGGCTTTCCATTTTTATCCTGTATTAATTACCACAATCACCAGCGATTGTAAAAGAAATATTCCTGAATTATTTATAAAATTCGCCACTGCCAACATTCATTTACACGAATCCCATTTTTATTAAAATACCTTTATGTTGGAGTGGGACAGCTCGTGAATAATCCATATTGAGGGGGGTCAAATGGTTGCGATCTTGGTTTTGAATAGTGCGACAAAGAAAAGGCCCTGTTTTTTAGCCCGCAAAAGTTCGGATAAAGATAAGAATGATGATGATGACGACTGGTGCTAAAAATTTGATATTGAATACCCAAAGAGGCTTGAGCCTAAATCGTGGATTTCCGAAGGAGATTTCCTTCAGGGCATTTTTGACTTTCCAGATGTAGCCAACGAAAATGGCGATGATCAATGCACCAAGGGCCAAAACAATGTTGCTGAAAAGCAGGTCCATGTTTTTCATGAAATTCCACTTGGTGAAGATGTCCACCCCGCCGTGAGACAGACCGGAAGGGAGGCCGAGGAGAAAGCAGAAAAGACCTACCAACAGAGCCGCTTTTTTTCGTGACCAGTTTCGTTCGTCGACGAAATATGCCACAGGAACTTCCAGCATGGAGATGGTCGAGGTCAAGGCTGCCACAAGAATCAGGAAGAAGAAGAGGATACCGAAGAAATAGCCACCAGGAATTTTGGAGATGATGATCGGAAACACTTGGAACATCAATCCACCGCTGGCTTCGAATTTATCCGGTGTTATTCCTGGTGTAGCAAAAAGGGTAGGAAAGATGATGATTCCGGCTAAGATAGCGATGAGGGAATCGAAGAAACAGACCCAGCCAGCCGAGGACACAAGATTGTCGTTTTTGGGCAAGTAGCTGGCATAGGTTATCATAGTTCCGGCCCCTAAGCTCAGCGAAAAAAAGGCCTGTCCCACAGCAAAAAAAAGAACTGTCATGTTGAACTTGGAAAAATCAGGTTTAAGATAAAAAGACAACCCAGTTCCTGCACCTGGAAGGGTGACAGCTCTTATGGCCAGCAAGATGATCAGTCCAAAAAGCACGGGCATCAGAATTTTGGACCATCTCTCGATTCCGGCCCTCACTCCTTTGGAAATGACAAAAGTGGTCAAACCGATAATCACGAACAGGCAGAAGATGATCTCGAGTGGCCGTCCGACAAAACTGCTGAATATCGCATCGGAAGACTGCCAAGTGATATTTCCTTTGAAGGTCCCTACGACAGTCTTATAGAAATATCCGAGGGCCCATCCGGCCACAACCCCGTAAAAGGACAAGATGCAAGCACTCCCGAAAACTCCCATGTAGCCAGCCAACTTCCAGGGAGAACGGGGTTTGATAGCATTGTAAGCGCCGACTGGATTTTTTCTTGTGTGGCGTCCCATCGCAAACGCGGCCAACATGACAGTGAACCCGATCAAAATAATAGCCACAATGTTGACTAGGACGAAGATCGCGCCGCCGTTGAGTCCGACCATCATGGGGAAGCGCCAAATGTTTCCCAATCCGATCGCGGACCCTGCTGCCGCAAAAACGAAGACAACTTTGGACCCCCAACGGCCTCTTTCATCCAGTTCCTGACTTTGCATTTTTGTCTCCCATACTTTTAGCATAAAAGCCTTTGCGATTAAAGCCTTTTGGACTCACGGAAACAGAGATGCTTACACCCTTTGCCGTTTTTTGGAACGAAATCCTCTTTTTTGCTAGAATAAAAGGTCAATTTGAAATAGGAGGTTCCAAGATGCCGGCTGTTTCGATAAAACCTGATATCTACTGGATTGGCGTCAACGACAGAATTACCGATCTTTTCGAGGGCCTATGGCCCATCACAAACGAGGGCGTTACATACAATTCCTACCTGATCAATGATGAAAAGAAGGCCATCATCGATCTGATGAAATCTTTCAAGGGAGATGAGTACTTTGCCCAGATCGATGAAATCACGGATGTTTCCAAAATAGACTACATTATCATCAACCACATGGAGCCAGACCATTCTGGCCTGCTCCGTACTTTGCGAAGAATTTCTCCCAAGGTAACCCTGGTAGGTTCTGCCAAAACGAAAAAGTTGTTGGAAGATTTTTTTTCAATCCGGAATAACGTCGAGGTCGTGGGTGATGGAGACAAGCTTTCTTTGGGGAATCGGACTCTTCAGTTTTTCATGACTCCTTTCTTGCACTGGCCTGAGACCATGATGACCTATGATCCGTCGGATCGCATCCTGTTTTCCTGCGATGCATTCGGGGGCTACGGAGCTATCCGGGGAGCTATTTTTGATGACCTTTGCGAAAATGCCGACTTCTACGAGAAAGAGGCTCTCCGTTATTATGTCAACATAGTCGCGAACTACAGCCCGAGAGTTTTGTCTGCTATTGAAAAATTGGCAGATATTCCTGTGGATGTGATCGCCCCTTCCCATGGTTTGATCTGGAGGGGGAACTCTTCTCGTATTGTCGACCTTTACAAAAAATGGGCAGAGTATGCCACGGAGAAAACCGAGCCTGGTGTCACTCTCGTGTATGGTTCGATGTACGGGAATACCGATGTTGTGATGAATGCTGTGGCGCAGGGAATATCCAGGGTTGGCGTTCCCGTGGAGATTTTCGATGCCGCCCGCACCCACGTGAGCTACATCCTGCCTTCACTGTGGACAAAAAGAGGCGTTATGATCGGTGCCCCCACCTATGAAGTGTCCCTTTTTCCTCCTATGGCGGATGTGCTGAACATGGCTGTGAGGAAGAGAATCAAGAACAAGAAAGCCGCTTATTTTGGAAGTTATGGATGGAGCGGAGGAGCTTTGAGAGAGATGCAGAAGATCATCGAGCCTTTGAAATGGGATCTTACGGACACCTTTGAATTCCTCGGGGCTCCCACGGAAGAAGATATCAAAAAGGCTGAAGAATTCGGGGCTCGATTTGCCGAGCTTGTGAAAAAGGAAGATTAACTATTTCCCATCCTCAAGAGTGACTAAAGCAGTGGGCATAAGTGTTCCGCTATCACTTGGATGCTTCTCTTAGTATAGTATAGTGATATCTTCAATAGAAATAGTAGATTTAGAGATCTTTTAATGAATAGGAGGCGGTAAGATTGAACATTCTCAAGGATAAGCAAGTCTTAAATCGCAGGGATTTCTTGAAATGGGCCGGAAGCGGACTCGCGTTTTCTGCATTACACCCATTCCAGTCGATTTCACAAGCTGAATCGCCCGCTGGAAACGACTTATTCTGGGTCAAGGAGATTCCCTACCATCCGTTTGTCGGTAAACTGGGATTAAATGCCCATGCAGGCGTGGATTGCTTACTCCATTTAATGGCGAGGAAATGGCTGAAGTTTTACCGCTCAGAGCTGCCCTCGGAGCTTTGCGGTCCGTCAGGATTGATCGGGCCGACTGATGTGGTTTTGCTCAAAGTCAATGCCCAATGGAAATACAGGGGTTGCACGAACATCGATCTCGTGCGAGGTCTGATCCAGAGGATTTTGGACCACCCAGATGGTTTTATCGGCGAAATTGTGGTATTTGAAAACGGCCAGGGAAGGGGGAGTTTTTATTGTGACAGGATGTTTGGGAATAAAAAAACCATTTATCCCGATGATAGAGTTCACGCCAATGCAGAGAATGAAAACCACAATTATATATATCTTGTGAATGAAGTGTTCGACGATCCAAGGGTTTCTTCCTATCTATTAGATCCGATTCGAACGACTTTTATCGACGATTCCGATCATATTACAGATGGCTACCGGATCTTCCAAAATGTTTCTTATCCGTGTTTCACAACGGCCAGCGGACGGAGAATTGAATTGCGCGAAGGAATCTGGAACGGCGATGGATACAGCGATAACCTCAAATTGATAAATATCCCTGTTCTCAAACATCATGACAAAAATGGTTCAGAGATCACGGCAGCCTTAAAACACTTTTACGGGATACTCTCCATGGCGGATGGTCAATCGAAATTTCGTCATTACAGCGGTTTGGGAGAGACTTGTGGGAAGATGGTGGCTTCCGTTAGAACGCCTGTCTTGAATATTATCGATGCCATTTGGGTATCGCATTTGAGTTTGACGGGATACCCGCAAGAAACGACCTTCAGGGCAAATCAACTCTTGGCAAGCCAAGATCCTGTCGCTCTGGATTATTGGGCGGCTAAATATATCATGTATCCTATTGACTCGAACGAGAGACACCATCCCGATTTTCCGGGTATCGATCACTGGCTAAGTGAAGCGAGAGATGTCATCAATCGGAACGAAGGACTTTATCGCCCTGAGCAAGGTGTATTCATCGATAAAACGACAAAAAACGAATGGGAAATGAATGTCTATGACCAGAGCACACCCCTGTTTATTCGGGAGAAACTAGAAGAGATCAAGGAGCATGCTTGGTCTAAAAGACGTGAAATTATCAAATAAGCATTTGTTCTTTTTTCGAAACTAACTCCCCCCTAGCCGCCTTACCTGCTTAAATGACTTTGGTTTTCTGCTTCATTTTAACTACTTACTTGCGGCTTTAGGAAGAAACATGAGCGTATTTCTTTCTTTTAAACGTAAAGCCAAATGTGGTAATATAGCTGACGATTCGCTGTACTGAGGTCTGTTATGGAATTTGACTGGAAAAAAGATCTGGCTGGCTTTTTCGAAGAATACGCCATTATCGAGACGAGCAAAAAAGAAACGCTCGATGATTTTGCTCAGTTTTGCGAGTTCATCGCTGAACCCGCATTCGAAAACCTGTCAGGAGAGCTGAAGGAATTTGGGATAAGATCAAAATCCAGAAGGATTAAAGGAAAATCCATCACATTCCTGTTTAACTTTCCTGGATCCCGGATTGATAATTTCCATTACACCATTTGCCTGCCAAAAAACTCGATTGAATTGAGATTGACCTTGCGAATTAGAGGACGGAAAAGCAGAAAGAATGTCCTGGAGGAGAAGCCATTGCCGTTTATGGACAACATAAATCCTGCAGGCGTGTTGAAGTTAAAAAAAGAAGATATTATTCTTGACGTCATCCGGCATTACCGAGATTTTGTCCTCGAATCTCTGACAACTTCCCTTTAAAGCCTCCCAAAGCATTTGTGTGATGTTTTGCCCCCGTTGAAGTTTACCCGAGAAAAGATTGAATATTGGCAATACTTCTGTTACCTTGTTTTCTTTTAACATGGACAAAAAACTTCCCAAAGAAGTCTACATCATACAGTTTCTAACGTTGCTTTGCTTTTCTTCACTCGCTGCTTTGAATTTGCTTCCCCTTTTTTTTGAACATCTGGGCGGAAGTCCTAGACAAATCGGGTTTTTGGTAGGCCTTTTTTCCTTCGCCGCATTCCTCTCCAGACCGTTCGGAGGATGGCTCCTCAGCCGAGCGGATCCCAAGAAGGTCATGTTGGCGGGCCTTTTTATGGTCCTGGTTGCCTCGGTACTCTATCTTCCGATCCAGAGGCTTGGGTGGTTTGTCATTTTCCTGAGGATTTTTCATGGAGTTGGGTTTTCTCTGTTCATTCTTGCCGCGCTGTTGATCGTGGTTTTGGTCGTCCGGGAGGATTTGAGGACCTATGCGATCGGAGTGGTGTCCACAGGTTTTATGTTTCCACTTTTAGTGGTTCCTGCATTGAGCGAAGAGATTATCAAAAGATATGGCTTTTTTTACTTTTTTCTTTCTGTCATTTTTTTTGCTTCCATCCCGCTGATCTTTGTGTTGTTCCTGAAGTTTCGGTTGCTCCCGGAAGGAGAGGATGACGGACTGGCAAGCACAGGGTTTTTTAGCTTGTTGAGACAAAAAAGGATGTTTTCACTATTCCTTCTGGCTTTTGTATTTGAAGTCGCGTTGAGTGCCAGCTTTAGCTTTGTTCCCCTGTTGGCTCACGAAGGCGTGTCGTTGAGAGCAGGATATTTTTACACGAGCCTGGGACTGACGGCTGTATCTTTGCGTTTGCTTGGAGGACGATGGCTGAAGTTCTGGGGGAGTTCCAAGTTGTTGCTTCCCGCGTTGTATTTGTTGTGCGCCGGGGCTGTTTTGGTTTACCTGTCCAAAAGCAGCGGAATGCTTGCTTTTTCCGGGATTGTCTGGGGGCTGGGCACGGGAGTTCTGTATCCCCACCTTTCTGCCCTGAGTGTGGAAGGGGTAGGAGCTAAGGATAAAGGCAAAGCATTAAGCCTTTTTTCTTCTTCGGTTGATCTGGGTTTTGCGCTCGGCCCGCTTATTTTTGGATGGTTCTCCCATGCGCTGGGGATAAGAGAGGCCTTTTTGTCCCTAGCTCTGATCGTTTTCGTGTCATCGACTGGGATTATGCTTTGGGGTAAGTCTTCTTTAGTGTCTCCGCTGCCGGAGTCGATTCCCTGATCAGGACCAAACGAGACGAAGCTTCTCCCTTTTGTCCAACCGGGTAATTTCTTCCTGTTTTGCGATGGCAACGGATTCGTTGTATTCCTCAGATGTGATTCTCCGGCGCAGAGGAGAATCCAGCGGAATATTTCCGCAAGGATAGTACTGATCCATGATGTTCACATAAGTGTTCTGGGAGATTTCTGTGGCGAGAAATCGCATGACGTCCCTTGTTCCTGCAAGGCCAGCGGGAAGCACAAGGTGGCGAACGAGGAGGCCGCGAACTGCGATTCCTTGTTCATTGATTTGTAAATCTCCTACTTGACGGAACATTTCTTTTATGGCCTGCTTGGCTATAAGCGGATAGTCTGGCGCCTGAGAATATTTTTCGGAGATTTCCCCATTGCTGTATTTGAAATCTGGCATGTAAATATCAAAAACTCCGTCAAGAAGGCGGAGAGTCTCCACCGAATCATAACCTCCTGTGTTGTATACCAGAGGGACATCAAGGCCCATTCCTATGGCTTGGTGAAGAGATTCAAGGATTTGAGGGATGAAGTGGGTTGGACTGACAAAATTGATGTTGTGACAACCTAATCGTTGGAGTTCCACCATGACCTTGGCGAGTTTTTGGATGGGGATTTTTCGGCCTTCTCCCGCATGGCTTATTGAATAATTTTGACAGAAAAGGCATCCGAGATTGCAGTGGGTCAAAAATATAGTTCCTGAACCTTGACGTCCGACGAGAGGACTCTCTTCTCCAAAATGGGGTGCATAGGAGCTAACTTCCGGAAGGTAGCCGGCTTCACAGAAGCCTTTTTCATCTTGGGTGCGGTCGACACCACAATCACGGGGGCACACAGTGCAAGATTCGAGCATGTTATGAGCCTTTTGGACGATAGCGGGGAATAGCCCTTTTTCATAGGCTTTCCTGTAGGCAGGGACAAAATTTTCTTTTGGCACTTTTTTTGATTATAACATAGGTCTTCTCCTCAATAAGAAAGGAAGAAAGGGATAACTTGTTTTTTCCTTATACAGAAGATATAAAAGAATGTGTATGAAACCTGAATATAAAACTTTTTTTACCATTCCCGAATGGAAAACGATTCCTTATCTTGTTCACGGTTTTGGCAACAAGAACTGGCAACAAGCCGACTTCGAGGCCCATCCTCGACTGCGAAATTTCAAACTTCTCTTTTTGCGTCAAATCCATTCTGATATTCTCCATATTGTCGACGATTTTCCCGAGGATGTGTTGGCTGGAGATGCTCTGCTGACCGATCGTCAGGGTATATTGCTTGTCATCAAAACAGCGGATTGTCTGCCTGTTTTGATCGTAGACCCGAAGACGAAAGCCGTCGCCGCTGTTCATTGTGGCTGGAGGAGCACAAGCCAGAAGTTGGTCCCAAAAGTTGTCAAATGCTTGGAAGAACATTTCCAGTGTGATCCCTCTTCCCTGTTGGTCGCTCTCGGCCCGTGCATAGGGAAAGATTGCTATGAGGTCGGAGAGGATGTCAGAAAGGAGTTCGAAGAGAGGGGATTGACAAATGATGTGTTTCTTCCTTATGCCCAGCATGCCGGGAAATTTTATCTTGATTTGCGGATGGCAACGAGACACCAGTTGATGGATGGTGGTGTCAAAGATTCGAATATTTCTCTGGTAGACCTCTGCACTCATTGCGAGGAATCTCTTCTTTCCTACAGGCGTTTCCCGCAAAAGGAAGGCCGCATGCTGAGCTTTATTGGTAACACACTCTTATAGCTGTTTTCGACATGACTGCATTCCGTTGTATTTTTGTTGCTTTTTGATTCCAATTTTTTTATCCTTTATTTACCCCGTTTAACTTAAATTCTTTGCAAGGATAAACAAATGGATAAAATGTACTCTGAAATCACCATTCCTGAATTGAAGCTTTTCAAAAAAGGCAAAGTCAGAGAAGTATATGAGGTCGGAGAAAATCTCCTGATCGTGGCGTCAGACCGCATATCCGCGTATGATTATGTGCTTCCTTCGCTCATCCCGGATAAGGGGAAGATACTCACACAGCTTTCTCTGTTCTGGTTTGGCCACACCGAGTTGATCTGTCCCAATCATGTGATCACAGCAGATGTGGGTGAATATCCCGGGGTTCTCCGTGTCCATAAGCAGAAATTGGAAAAGAGGTCCATGCTTGTCAAAAAGACAGAGGTGGTACCGGTCGAGTGTGTGGTAAGAGGGTATCTTGCCGGATCAGGATGGAGAGAATACAAAGCTTCTGGAAAGACGAGCGGCGTAAATCTTCCGGAAGGCATGCAACAAGCAGATAGGTTGGAAGAGCCCATTTTTACCCCGGCGACCAAAGCCGAGGAAGGACATGATATTAACATTTCGTTCAAAGAGATGCAGAAGATTGTGGGGCCAGAACTTTCCGATAAAATCAAGACCATAAGCCTGGAGCTTTACCAGAAGGCTACTTTTCATGCCTTATCCAAAGGAATCATCATCGCGGATACAAAATTTGAGTTTGGCCTGGTTGAAGACGAACTCATCCTGGTAGATGAGATCTTCACGCCGGATTCCTCCCGGTTTTGGCCGATGGAGCACTATAGTCCGGGGAAATCTCAGTTGAGCCTCGATAAACAATTTGTCCGGGATTACCTGGACAGCACGGACTGGGATAAGAATTCACTCCCCCCCGCCCTGCCTCCTGAGATCGTCCAGCAGACTTTTGACAGGTACATGGAAATCTTCTGTCTCTTATCCGATAAAACCGAGTTGTGATGTCTTCTCCCATCGACCTTCATATCCATTCTTCCAAGAGTAGCGACGGGGATTTTTCTCCGTTTCATATCGTTCAACTCGCCAAAGAAAAAAAAATAAAAGCGATTTCTATAACCGACCACGATACCGTTGCTGCCTACCCGGAAACGCTCCGTTATGGAAAGGAAGCCGGTGTGGAGATCATACCCGGCATGGAACTCACAACCCTATTTGAGGAGAGGGAGTTTCATCTCCTCCTTCCTTTTGTCGACTGGAAGAGCAAGCTCGTTTCCGATCTCATCTCTCAGGTGGCCAGGAGAAGGGTGAAAGAAGCCCGTGGGAGGGTCAAAAAACTCCAGGAGCTTGGTTTTGATATTACCTGGAGGGAAGTTCAAAAAAAAGCTGGTGTTTTTCCTCCGCTTGGTGTCACGATCGCCCAGATCCTCCTCCGCAAAGCAGAAGAGGATAAGAATTCCATGTTGGGGAAATACTTGAAAGAAGAAAATCGTCCGTTGGCACCGTACTACTTCTATAAGGATTATTTTATGGAGGGAAAACCGGCTTCGGTGCCACGGCAAGGCTTGAGCATCTTGGAGGTGCTCGATATCATTTCCCAGACAGGATCGGTCCCCGTTCTCGCCCATCCTGGAGCCTATTTTCAGAACGTAAAGAAACAAGACCTTTTGGCATTGAAAGAAAGAGGACTTCAGGGATTAGAAGTTTATACCTCCTACCACTCATCCGAACAGAGCGAGGTTTACAATCAGATGGCTCTCGATCTTGATCTTGTTCCTACAGCTGGTTCGGATTTTCACGGAACGATCAAACCTCACATACCGTTTGGATCTTTAAACCACGGAGGTTACTGGATGGTGGAGGAATTGAAGAAAAGGAGGCCATAGATGGTGTTTAACTGGTTAGACATCCTTCTCCTTGTGATAATAGCCATAACCATTATCATCGGGGCCATCAGAGGATTTATCAGACAAATCATTGGGCTTCTTGCCGTTATCGTGGGTTTAGTTCTGGCGATAAAATATTATTCTTATGGGGCAGAAATCTTCACATTCATCCGCAACGACGTGCTTGCCCAATTATTAGGTTTTTTTCTGATATTTGTGGTCGTTTTGTGCATCGGCTGGGTGATAAATATTTTATTGGCCAAAGCAGTCAGGGGGCCGTTCAAGTCATTGAATCGTTTGTTAGGGGCAGGTTTTGGGCTCATTAAGGGCGTGCTCATCTGCTGCGTTGTGGTTTTTGGATTTCTCATATTTCCTGTCAATGCCAAAGCGTTAGAGGAGTCCTGGCTCACTCCGTATTGTATCGAAATTGCCAAGACCGCCTATGACCTTATCCCTCAAGAATTAAAGGATAAATTCAACGAGGCCTATCAGGAGACTATGGGAAAGAGAGAGAAAAATGTCAAAAAAGTCTAAAATGCCTAACATCCATGAACGAATGGTACTCCTGATCACAGAGATGGTGGAAAAGGAATTGCCGATAAAGGAAGCAATCAAGGAATTTGAAAAAATCTACATCGAGACGGCTGCCAAAAAGTATAACGGGAATAAGACAAAAATGGCTCAGGCACTGGGCATTCATCGCAACACCCTGCACAACCTCTGCAAAACATTAAAAATCAAGTAAATCCAGCATGACTTATTCAAAAACCGGAAATTAGCACTCTTGTCAATAGAGTGCTAATTTTTTCACTTTTTTCTTGACAATCCATAAGTTTTTTCTTATATTAGCACTTTCCCTCATAAACTGCTAAAAATCATAATAGGAGGTTCTAATGAAAGTGATTCCTCTCCATGACAGAGTCCTGGTCAAAAGGCTAGAGGCGGAGGAGACCACAAAAGGCGGAATAATCATTCCTGATACGGCAAAGGAAAAACCCCAGGAAGCCAAAGTCATTGCAGTGGGAAAAGGCCGTGTGGCTGAAGACGGAAAGGTTATTCCTCTCGATGTAAAAAAAGGTGATAAGGTTCTTATCGGAAAATTCAGCGGCACAGAAGTGACGATTGAAGAAGAAGAACATGTGATTCTTCGCGAAGAAGAGATTCTCGCAAAAATCACCTGATATTGAAAAAAAGGAGAAAAAATGGCAAAACAAATCACAACTGGTGACGATGCCAGACAGGCCCTTTTAAAGGGAATCAATGCTTTAAGCGATATTGTTAAGGAGACACTGGGTCCAAGGGGAAAGAATGTCATCTTAGAGAAGAAGTTCGGTTCTCCGACCAGCACAAAAGATGGTGTCACAGTAGCTAAAGAAATCGAGCTGAAAGAACCTTTGGAAAACATAGGTGCTCAGTTGGTCAAAGAAGTGGCTTCCAAGACTTCTGATGTGGCAGGAGACGGTACCACCACAGCCACACTGCTGGCACAAAGCATTTATTCTGAAGGATTGAAGTATGTCACGGCTGGAGCCAATCCCAACCTCATCAAGAAAGGAATCGACAAGGCTGTCGGGGAGATCGTTAAAGAGCTGAATAAGATCAGCCGCGATGTAAGCGGTGAGATGATTGTCCAGGTGGGTGCCATCTCTGCCAATAACGATGAATCCATCGGAAAGATCATTGCTGAGGCCATGGACAAAGTCGGTAAGGATGGTGTAATCACGGTCGAAGAGGCCAAAGGTCTGGAGACCACAATGGATATCGTGGAAGGAATGCAGTTTGACCGCGGTTATCTCTCCCCCTACTTCATCACCGATCCTGACCGGATGGAGTGTGTCCTGGAAGAGCCCTTCATTCTTCTTCATGAAAAGAAAATAAGTAATTTGAGAGACTTCTTACCCCTGCTCGAGAGTGTTGCCAAGATGGGCAAGCCGCTCCTTGTTATAGCTGAAGAAGTTGAAGGCGAAGCCCTGGCAACTCTTGTTGTCAACAAGCTGAAAGGCACTTTTTCCTGTTCCTCGGTGAAAGCGCCCGGTTTTGGAGATAGACGAAAAGCCATGCTCGAAGACATCGCTGTTTTGACCGGAGGGAAAGTCATCACAGAGGACATCGGTGTGAAGCTCGACAGTGTGACCGTCGATTGGCTGGGCAATTGTGGCAAAGTCGTCATCGACAAGGACAACACCACCATCGTAGAAGGCAAAGGCGATTCGGAAGAAGTCAAGGCCCGGATCAAGCAGATCAGAACCCAAATCGATGACACAACTTCTGATTATGACAAAGAAAAACTCCAGGAAAGGTTGGCCAAATTGGTCGGTGGAGTGGCCTTGGTAAAGGTTGGCGCCGCTACCGAGACTGAGCTCAAAGAGAAAAAAGCCCGCGTGGAAGATGCCATGCATGCGACCAAAGCTGCTGTCGAAGAAGGTATCGTTCCCGGTGGAGGAGTAGCCCTTTTGAGAACACAGAAGATCCTTGAAGGTTTAGATGTTGAAGGCGATATTCAGATCGGTGTGAACATCATCAAAAGAGCGATTGAAGAACCTCTCCGCCAGATCGCGAACAATGCCGGCTATGAAGGATCTGTTGTTGTTGAGAAAGTCAAGGAAATGGATAAGGATCAAGGGTTCAATGCTCTCACAGAAAAGTATGAAAATCTGGTGAAGAGTGGCGTTTTGGATCCGACGAAAGTTGTTCGAATTGCTTTGCAGAATGCTGCCAGTATTGCTGGACTCATGTTGACCACCGAGGGTTTGGTATCTGACATTCCTGAGGAAGATAAAGGACCCAGGATGCCGATGCCTCCCGGCGGTGATATGTACTGATCGTTCGTACAGAAGTTCGAAAGGCTCCGAGTATCTCAAAACTCGGAGCCTTTTTTTTCCCTGAATTATTCATAATCATGATTTTTTAAAACGGGATTTAATGCTCCTGGGGTGGAGCGGGTTGGCCGTAAATAATCCAGGTTTCTTAATTTAGGTATTCTGTGGTATAAATACCGTAGTGTTCAGATTATTTGATCGCTACATCCTCAAAGAAATAATTCCTCCTTTTCTGATAGGGCTTGTGGTCTATTCGTTTGTTCTTTTGATGAATCAGATCCTCCTGTTGTCAGAGCTTCTGATTGCAAGGGGAGTGCCTCTCCGGGCCGTTCTGGATTTGCTCGTTTATCTCATTCCCTCTGTGCTTGCCTTTACCATCCCGATGTCCGTCCTGATGGGCATCCTTGCCGGGTTGAGCCGGATGTCTTCGGACGCAGAAATCACAGCCTTTAAAACTCTGGGCATTAGCTACAAAAGGCTTTTGCGACCCGTGCTGTTATTTTCGTTTCTGGGATTCCTTGCCACATCGATTTTAACACTGTATCTGGCACCCAGGGCAAATTACAAATGGGTCCAGACTTTTTCGGAGTCTGTATTGGCAAGGGTTCAGTTCAATATCAATCCAAGAGAATTCAATGATTCCATCCCGAACACCATGCTTTTTATTCAGGATGTCACTCCTGAAATGGGGTGGAGAAATATATTCATGTATTTTGCCACTCCTCCCGATGAGCCCAAGGTCATTCTTGCTCGAGAGGGTAGATTGAATTTTTATCCCGAAGAAAGACGGGCCTCTATAGAGCTCTTTGATGGCATGATTCACTCCTACCGCCTCAACGACATAGAGGATTACAGGATTACATCCTTTGGCTATTACGAAGAGGAATTGGATGTAGAGGGGGCATTTCCCAGGATAGGTGCCAAAAAAAGAGTTCGAGAAAAGGACATAATAGAATTGTGGAAGGATAGCTTTGGGATAAGACAGGAACTTCAGGAGTTCCCTGTAGATAAGAAGAACAAGGTTCTCTTTGACCTGAAAAAAAGGGAGTCCATATCCCATTGGATCGAGATCCACAAAAAGATAGCTCTTCCGTTTGCCTGTTTTGTCTTTGCGCTATTGGGACTCCCACTGGGAGCTTTCACAAAAAAAGGAGGACGAACCAGTGGCTTCACTCTCAGCATCGGAATCATCCTTGTCTATTACATCATGATCACTGCCGGGGAACAAATCGCCATGGAAGGGCGTATCTCCCCTTTTATGGGCATGTGGGGACCGAACATCCTTTTCCTCGTGCTCGGCCTGTATTTTTTTATCCAGTCGGTGAGGGAAAAATCGCTGTTTAAGCTCCCCTCTTTTTTGAAAGTTAGAAAAAAAGCCAGTTCAACCCCAAAAACCACCTGGTTTTCGACACGCCTCCCGCGCTATTCCCTGCCGTTTCCAAATATCATCGACCGTTACATCATGCGGAAATATTTAGCCATATTCGGATTTGTGTTTATCAGTATGCTTTCTGTCTCCGCCATCATCAGTTTTTTCGAAAGGGTAGACAGTGTGTACGAGCACAACAATCCCATAAGCCTT
>DAOVBT010000159.1 GCA_030670375.1 Candidatus Aminicenantota bacterium
GCACATTTCCCAATCCGATTGTTTGGGATTCCAACTACACAGCTCTGTTGGCCGCTTCTGATGGGCGTGTTTATGTTGGACTCAACCATCATGGAGCGGGCGCATCTGTAGCCATGTACGATCCCGAGACCGACACCATGAGGCTTTTAGGAGATATGAATCAAATCGCCGGGCAGGAAAACCTTCCGATTGAACCACAAGCCAAGGTCCACACCCAGATTTGTGAGGGCCCAGACGGCAAGATCTATTTCGGCACACACCTATCCGCTTTCTTCGGTTTTGCCAAGTTCACTAGCCCTGAGTCCTTTCCTGGCGGCCACTGGATGGTCTACGATCCCGTCAGCGATAGGGTTACCGACCTGGGCATCGCATTGAAGAAAAACGGGCTGCTTACTATGACTATCGATCCCAAACGGGAAAAACTTTACGCTCTCACCTACCCCCAAGCACACTTTTTGATCTACGACATCAAAACACAAAAAACAACGGATATGGGCCAGGTCCAAAATTGGGACGCCATAAGCCGGACTTTAGCTGTGGACGATTTGGGACGGGTCTACGGCTGCTGGGGCCGGGGCAAAATCTGGCGGTATGATCCGGAAAAAAACACCATCGAAAACCTACAGGTCCAATTCCCTCAGCGCGAAGTGGGCGTTCCCACCCACCGGTCCTATTGGGAAACGGAACAGACCTTCACAGCCATCGCTCATTCTCCTGATCACAAGTTGATCTACTTTCTGGAGACAGGAAGCTCCTACCTGGTCGAATATGATCCCCATAAAGGCCCGGAGGGCAAGATGCGGCTTCTCGACCAGATATGCGCCGACCGTTACAAGGGCAAACGGGATGTCCCCTATGCCATGATTTCTTTCTGTCGGGGACAGGACAATGTCATCTACTATGCGTGCAATTCAGCCTCCTCTGATGAGGAAGGAAGCCCCTACTGGGGCGGAGGCATGTCAGCGGCCCTGATCACCTATGACCTCAGCTCCGGAGAACGGGAAGACAGAGGACTCATTCGGGTTGAGGATGACCTGGTGGCTGTTCATCCCAATGCCGCCAGCGCCTCAGCCGACGGCACCATTTATTTTGTGGCCCATGTTCTCGAGCCCAAAGGGGAGGGTCGCGAGATCTCAGGCACTCCGGCTGACCTTGTTCTCGAGCAGGAACCGGAGCACAAAAAAAACTATCACGAGGGCTTGATTTATACATTACGACTTTTGATCTACCACCCGGAAAAGGACAACTAGGGAGGACTAGCCATGGCAAAAAAAATGATTCGTGCTTTGACTGTTTTGGTGACAATTGTGTTTATATCTACAGTTCCATTCACTGGCAACCTACAAAGCCAGCAAACCAGAACTGTCTTCTCAAATCCTCTCCGGATCGACCTCAGGATCTTAGGCCACCCTCCTCTGGATGTAATCCCTCCAGGCGAATCCGCAATCACCTCCCTTGTGATCGGATCAGACGGCTGTCTCTACGGCGGAACCTCTGGCAAGCAAGCACATCTCTTTGTCCTCGATCCAGCCTGGGACCATGTCTTTCCTCTAGGCCATCTTCCTGGCGAAGAAAGTATAACCAACAGTTTGGCCGCTGCTCCCGATGGAACGATTTGGATCGGAACATCCCTATTCAACAAAGGCCGCATAGATGAGAGAGGCCGGGACGTTCTGGCCCGATATGAGAACTATTCCGGCGGTCACATCTATAAATTTGACCCGAAAGAAGAGCGTAAAAACCGCATAAGAATGCAGAAGTCTAATCCTGATCGTCCCATTCCCTTTGTGTCCGACCTCGGAATAGCCGTTCCGGGTGAGGGGATTATTTGTCTAGTCATCGGGAAACGCAAGCTTTATGGCGTCACATTTCCCAATGGGCATTTCTTCGTCACAGACCTTGAAACCGGAAAAACTATGGACAAAGGCCAAATCTGCGGCCCGCCGATCAATGAAGAACCCTACCGAAGCATTCCCCGGAGCCTTTTGGTCGACATCAATGGACGTGTTTGGGGGGCCGGCGATTACGGCGCTCTGTTTCATTATGATCCGGGAATCGGCAAGATCGTGCATCACCCAGAGGTTCGCTTGCCGAGTGAACTTGGACGCGAGTTCAAGACTATCGCAGACGTCATGGTTTTAAGCCCGGAAGGACTCATTTATGGCGGAACGTCCGATGGCTATATTTTCCGGTTCGACCCTGTGAATAAAAAGATAACCAACCTGGGTAAGCCCATCATGCAAAACCGCATCCGAGGGCTGGCCTTCAGTTTCGACGGCGATCTCTACGGCATGGGAGGCGAACCGGGAGGAGCAGTGCGCCTTTTTGTCTACCGCACAGCTGAAGGGAGTTACGAAAACCTAGGTCTACTTGATGTCAACCGCACTCCCTATTATGCCTGGTTGGCCTATGACGCCGACTCTATGGTTACAGGACAGGACGGCACGATCTTTATCGGGGAAACCGGACGAGTGGCACATCTCTACATCCTGTACCCCTGGAAAAAAGTCAAATGATATTCGTTAGAGCTGAATATGAACCATATTGTACAAATGTAAACGACCTGCTATTTTAATATCCCGAATAAGCTTCTTGCTCCAACTATCTTTGATCGGAACTCTGGAAAACATCGGATATTCCTCGATGATTTTGATCGTACCAACCCACCTTCTGAGGCTGGACGCTCTTTTCAGATGCCATTTAAGGCGTGCCGAAGAGTCCATGCCGCTTTTTTTTATGATTGCTTTGTTCGAGAACCATACCGTAAACCGCGACATCGCATCAAACAGAAGATGAGCTGAAGAGAAAGCGTCGGCAAGTTTTTTGAACAGGGTTTCGACTTCGTTGGCTTCGAAGTAGCACAGGACTCCAGCCGCCATGAATAGAATGGAACGGTCCTTCGTCTGCTTGGCTGTGTCATCCATCCAAGTAAAATCAAACACAGACTTGGCGATCGTTATCTCCCGTTCGGAATCCGGAATTAGGCTCTGCCGCAAAGCTGCAACATCCGGCATTTCGATGTTGATCCACAGCACACTTCCGTCATCAACGCGGCTAAAGGTGGTATCCAAACCTGCGCCGATGTTGATGACCATAGCGTTGTTTTTGTTTTTGAGAAATTCGCGGACACAGTTTTCGAAATTATAAGCCCTTATGGTCCACACAAGCTGATGGTTTTCCAAGTACTTTGTCTCAATTTTCGAAAAATCATAGTCGATCTTTGCGACGATATCCTTCGCATAGGTGTCATTCAATATGGGATCTTTTTTTTCGGCATCTTTTGCTCGTGCCCATAAAGGGATAACCAAAGTCTCCTCAACCGCCCCAAGGTCGATCTTGAGACCCTGATCTCTCATGCTATTCTCCCTTAAAAACAAATATGGCACCAATTAGACATTCATTTGTTGAGGTCGTACTTGGCTCGATAGGGATACTCATCAAACAGGACGGACCCATTTGAGGCACGCGGATCGGAGGTGGCTTTAAGCTCATCCATCAGCCGTGCAGCCAGAGTGGACCTGATCTGACTGTAGTCAGGATCAAAGGCAACATTGTTCACCTGGTCTGGATCTTTTTTTATTTCGTAAAGCTCCTCGGCTGGTCTCTTAGCAAAGGCCAGTTCAAAGAATCGCATGAACTCCGGATTCTCCCGGTGGTCCATCAGAAAAAATTTGGTTGGACCGTCATCACAATCGGCAAATCGTCCGATGGGATGAGTTGCTCCCTCCGGCACACCTGCCGGCCAACGCTCGGGAATAAAGTTGCGGATATACAGGAAGTCCTCTGTCCTGATGCCGCGGCATGGATATCCTCCCATCTCAGGAGATTCCTGAGCCGGGACATGGCGTTCTTTTCCGAAAATAACAAAATCGCGCGATTTTTCAATCCGGCCGGTCTGGTCGGATTCTAGGAGAGGAAGAAGCGATCTTCCGCTCATCTGATCCGGGATTATTAAACCGGCCACTTCCAGAAAAGTGGGGGCAATATCCACGAATGAAATAAAATCCGAGACACGACGAGCAGGCTTTATCCGCTTCCCCCACCTGATGGCCAAGGGAACACGGGCTCCCCAGTCATAAATGTTACTCTTGCAGCGAGGGAAAGGCATGCCATGGTCACCGGTCATCACAATAATGGTGTTTTCTAATTCTCCTGCTTTCTCCAGAAGGGCTATGGCAGCCCCACAGTCTGAGTCGAATCTCTGGACCTCGAAATAGTAATCAGCGATGTCAGAGCGAACCTCATAGACATCGGGGTAGAACGCCGGCACTCTGATTTTGGTAAGATCCATGCCGGATGCTTTTCCCGAGCCAGGTTCATATGGCCGATGGGGATCACTGCTCCCCAGCCAGAAACAGAATGGGTTCCTCTCAGGGCGCTCCTCAAGGAATTGGGCAAAACCTTCAGGATAACGCTTTCCCCCGGGGTATTTATCGGAATATCCTCCGGCCTTGATATTTCCCGGTCCCCAGCATTTTCGCCAGTGCCCAACATGATAGCCGGATTCCTCGAGTAGAAGCGGAAAGACCGGAAACCTGATGTCGAGTGTCGACCACAGGTTGGCCCCCTCTTCCAAACGCCAGTGGTACTGGCCCGTAAGGATTGCGTTCCGGCTGGGAGTACAGGAAGGACTGGATACAAAGGCATGGTCAAACAGAATCCCTTCCTTGGCGATACGGTCAAATGTTGGTGTTCGGAGTACAGGATCACCATACACCCCGGCATGGGGCCATCCCCAGTCATCTGCTATGCAAAAAAGAATGTTGGGCGGGACATGGGTATTAGAAATCCTGGATTTACACGAAAATCCCAATGCCAGGCTTCCAATCCCGATGGCCTCGATGAATTCCCGCCTGCTGCAAACTCTGTTTTTCAACGCTTCCTCCGCTAGTTTATTCATACATATAAAAAAGATATTCAGAATTTTTGTTTGCTCAACTGAACAGGAGACTCCATTTTCATCAAAAATGGCCGGAGCCTAAAACTGTAGGAATATTCTTTCGGGAACAACGTGTAATGTTCCAAAGGCCGCGCACCCCATGAATTATCGCCTCCCACTCCTGTTTGTCTGTAATCGACATGGAATTCTATAAAATCCCGTTCTTCCAAGTCTGTGGGATGTTTTGTTCCTCGACTTTCCTGTGTTAAATCTTCTGTCAAATAAGGCAATGCCGAAAAACATAACGTTGGGAGACCGACAGCCAATAATCCAACTCCATTTTTTTTGGTCAACGCCACCCACCGCACATCGGTTTTGTAACCATTTTCTTGGGGACTGGCATATTTCACATATTGGTCACGCACGTTATTCGTATAAAGTCCGATAAATGCACTGGTTTTTCTATCCCAGTAGTTTTCATGAGGACCCCGTCCATACCATTGAACATATTCAAAATCTCTAGGCATCCTCATCTGCATCCCAAACCGGAGGAGTTCGGGCAACTCTTTTTTCCCCGGCATGAACTGATTTTTTATGATCAGATCGCTCGTATTCAAGATGGTATATGTCACCGTGTGTTTGGAATCAACGGCTTTCAGCAAATATTCCACTTCGATCTGAACCTGCCTTTCATCCCGTTTGACAATTTCGAATCGATCCAATTGTCTGCTTATGCTGGCGTT
>DAOVBT010000416.1 GCA_030670375.1 Candidatus Aminicenantota bacterium
GGGAAAAATAGACTTCCCGTTGCGTCACATCGGGAAAAAGATATCATCCCTTTCCCTCAAAAAAAAGTTGGTCATTCTTTTTTTCTCCTCGCTTGTCCTTTATAACACCGGCTCTGTGATTCTCTCTTCATCAGGCCAGACTTTCGCCGGAGACGAACCTCATTATCTCCTGATTTCCCACAGCCTACTCAAGGATGGGGATATCGATCTTTCCAACAATTACGCCAACAAAGACTACCAAAAAATCATGCTGGCAGACGTTCAGATCAGAGCCCATACGGCCCCAGGAACAAAACAACGCTATTCATTCCATTCCCCTGGAACCTCGATCCTTCTCCTCCCTTTTTATGCGCTCGGATCTCTCTTTCAGGGCAAGCTCCTCGTCTTTTTCATTCGCTTGGGGATGAGCGTGTTCGGCGCCCTGTTGGGACTGCAGATTTTTCTGTTTTTCCTCCAAGAGTGGAAAAAAGAAAAACTGGCCCTCGGAATCTGGTTCCTGTACGGTTTTTCCTCGCCCGTGTTTTTTTATTCCCTCCATGTCTACCCAGAGATCATCATCGCCCTTTTTTCTCTTACCGTTTTCCGTATGCTGCGTTATTCCTCTACCCTTTCTAAACCTAAGCTGGTCCTTATCGGATTATTGCTCTCCTGTTTTATCTGGTTTCACGCGATCAAATATGTTTTTATCCTGGTCCCCCTGTTCATCTATTCCGTTTGGGTATTGCTCAAGAAATTTAAAACAGGCTGGAATATCCTGTATTTTCTCATCTTCCCATCTCTCCTGACATTTCTCTACTTTATATTCCAATACACTTTTTACGGCTCTTTTTCTTTGGCAGCCGTCAGCTGGAGAGGGGCCATGGCTCCGGAGGAATCCCTGGAATACCTCAAGACCATCGTAACGGACATCCCTTTTCGGTACAGATGGGAAACGCTTGCAGGTTATTTCTTCGACCAACGGGACGGACTTCTCCTCTACGCCCCGATCTACTTCTTTGCTTTTCTTGGTTGTATAGAGATCATGAGAAGAAATTTCCGTTATTTCCTTCTTCTTCTTTTTCTTAGCGCGCCTTATGTGTTGAACTCAGCTTTTCTCACCCAACGTACAGGCTACGCGCCTCAAGCTCGGCCTCTTGTTGCTGTCTCCTGGGTATTGGCCATCCTGATTGGATACTTTTTGGTTTTCAATGCCAAAAAGATATTCTCTATCATCTCTTGGATATTCGCTTTTATAGGTTTCTGTATTGTTTTTCTTCTCTTGAAAAATCCTCTAGCCCTTTACCAGCTGACGACCGCCGGGATTTCGGACCGATTCGGAAACCTGTTTTTGCAGTTGAGCAATCTCCACTTTTCCCTTTTTAAATACCTGCCTTCTTACATAAAAATCGACAACACGTGTTGGCTTCCCAATTATGCTTGGATAGGAGGAACTCTCTTATTTATCGCTCTCTATATCGCTATCAGAAAACATAGCTTTCGGATGAAAATGTCCTTCCATCAAAGCGTTGCTTCTGCCGGAATTCTCATCGTCTTTTTCTGGTTAGCCCTTTATCCCCGAACCGTGCTCTTGTATCCTCAAAACATGACATTCCCTTCCGGTCAGAAAATCACATTTTTTTCCCTAGGGAGGGTTGCTCAGTTGGTGGAACCTGGAAAATTCCAGCTCCCAAGGGACCACCGGGCTTATATTTTTTACTTCACTTCTTGGCGCAAAATAAAGGAGTGCCAGATATACTTTGGATCTTTAGATGGAGAGTTTGACGTGGACTTGCGCTCCTTTGACTTTGTCCTTTTCAAAGGAGAGATTTCTCACAAGTTCAAAACACTGCACCTGCCTTCTCTTTACTCATACCGATTCAAAAACACAAACTTGTATCGTTTGAGCATTCAACTCGAGCGAAAATCCGGCGTCATCGCCTTCTCAAAACCATTCCTGTTTTCTATTAAACCTATCATGTGAACATCTCGAACCGTTTGATCCCTTTTTTGTGAAGCTTGAATTTGATCAGCGTTTTCAATATGGACATGCCGTAGACAACACTCCTGCCGAAACCGATCTGTGAGGCTTCGAGAAAATACCGAGTTTGGATCGGGATCTCCCGGATTCGCATGTTATGGATAACACCCTGAGCGATTATTTCCGAATCGAAAACGAAGTCATTCGAATTCAGCTCAAACTTGACCGTCTCCAAATATTTTCGCGAGTAGGCTCTGAGCCCGGAATGGTATTCTGTCAGATACATGTAGAATGTCGCATTTTCAACGGCAGTGAGGAAGATATTCGCTAAATATTTCCACTTGGGCATGCCTCCTTCGAGGGGGCGGCCTCCGAGCATCCGTGACCCAAACACCGCATCACATTCTCCTTTTAGCAATGGCTCTATAAGTTGAGGAATAACCGTGGGATCGTACTGGTGATCGGGATGAACCATGACCATGACATCAGCCCCGAGCTTCAGGGCTTCTCTGTAACAGGTTTTTTGGTTGGCTCCATATCCCTGGTTTTCTTTATGGACAAAAACCCTGAGTCCCAAACGTTTGGCTATCTCGTCGGTGTTGTCCTTGCTGGCATCGTCGGTGAGAATGACATCTTCGATGCTGTCACGGGGGATATCCTCCAGTGTTTTTTCCAGTGTTTTTGCGGCATTGTAGGCCGGCATCACCACGACAACTTTTTTCGACCTTTCCGCCATCCCTACCAAAACCTTACA
>DAOVBT010000270.1 GCA_030670375.1 Candidatus Aminicenantota bacterium
GGGGGAAAATCCAGATGAAGCTACGGGCATGTTGAATAAATATTTAGATGCAAAAGGAGCTGATTTCGTACAAAAGATTTCTTTAGGATTCCGGATAAAAGACCGGTATTACCATAACATTTACCTCGCGCAGGTAAATAACATCCTATGTGGCGTGATGAAGATTCCAGATGATTTTGAAGAGGTAGGGGAGAGTTATCTCGAGAAATTAGTCCAATCTGTAAAAAGCCGATGATTAACCTGGATAATTCAGGTTATTTGAAGTGGAGGTTGAATAGATAATCCTGCATCTGCCCAACAGATTCTTCGATTTCGTCGGTATTTTGTTCCTTGGCAAAAATTTCAATCTGATGGCCAAACATACTGATTTTCTTGAATCCATAACACTTTCCCGATCCTTTCATCTTGTGGCCCAGGTCTTCGATTGCGCCAAAATTTCTCTTTTCCAAGGCATGTTTGATCCTTTGGATATCTTCTTTTCTGTTTTTGAGATACTCGGGGACTAGGGGCAGGATGGATTTATCGAGGTGAATTTCATCAATCTGAACGTGTGCTGTTTTCACATGCTTCTGGATAATTTCGGCCAATGTTTCCTGGATCGTGGATTTTTCGACAAAATCGTCAAATCCCGCATCAAGACATGTCGTGCCTTCTTCTTGGAATGTGGAGCCAGTGAGAGCGATGATCGGAGTTTCCGGAAGGATATTTTCGATTTCGATCTGACGCATCTGGTTGAGAGCTTCAAATCCATCAAGCTCAGGCATATGGATATCTAAAAAAACGATCGAATAGGTTTTTTTTCGGAAAAAGTCCACAGCTTCTCTTCCATTCCTGGCAATGTCGATTTGAAACCCAGCTTGACTGGCATAAAATTTAATCAAAACTTGATTGGGAACCGAATCATCTGCCGCAAGAATAGTAACATCGGAATTTTTATCCGAACACAGGACCCCTCCACATTTTTGGTCTATAGACAAACGTTTTTCAGAAGAAAATAAATTATTAAGTTTTTCGAATTCTGTATTGAGTTGAATAAACAAAAGTTTGGCCTGTTGGATATTCTCTTCTTTTCCCGACAGTTCAATATTCTCAGAGATGTGATGAAGTCCGTTTAAACTCAAATTTCCAGAGGATCCCCTTAGACTATGCCCTATTTTTTTTATCTCGTTAAAATCACTCCGTTCAATCGCCTGTTTGAGTTTGGCATATTTTTCGATAAAATCTTCGATGTAGATATCGATCAGCTTTTGGAGAAAGTTCTCATCTCCACCGATTCTATCCATCACGGATGGCAAATCGATCGGAATCGTATCTCTCTGGCTCTTTTCCTCGGACATCTTATTTCATGCTCGGCATTTTTTGTTCAATATTCTGTCTTTTTTCAGGAGGAAGGAAGTCTTTGAATTTTATGAATTCTTCTTTCAGTCGAACGAATAAAAGCTTGACCTGTTCGATATTATTTTCTTTCCCTGATAATTCAATACCATAGGATGTTTCATGAAGGCCGGTTAAGCTCAGGTTTCCGGAGGACCCTTTGAGACTGTGCCCGATTTCTTTGATATTGTCAAAGTCGCTCTGTGCAACGGCCCGTTCGAGCTGGGCGCATTTTTCGAGGAAGTCTTCGATGTAAATATCGAGCAGTTCTCGGAGAAAGGATTCATCTCCCCCGATCCTTTCCAAAACAGAATCCATATCGATCGTTCCCGAGTTTCTTAGATTATCCCATTCTGACATTTTGATTCACACTTTATCCTATATTGTTTGTTTATAACCACCCAATTGCGGCCTTTGTTTTTTGCTTCTAGAAGAGACTCATCTGCAGCCATGATGAGCGTTTCTGCTGTGACATCCTTCGAATGGTTTTCTGTCGAAGCGCCTCCAAGACTGATCGTGATATTTACTGAAACAGCATCGTTAGTTATCCTATGCTCGGTCACACTTTTCCTGAGCCGTTCCGCGATAACTTCCGTTTTTGCCATGCTGCAATTGGGAAGGATAACAATGAGTTCATCCCCCCCATAACGGCAGATTTCATCGTAATTGCGAATGTTCTTTCTTAGAATTTTGGCAACCTCTTGGAGGACTAAGTCACCGACATAGTGGCCATGGGTGTCATTGATCGCCTTGAACTTATCGATGTCGATCATGATAATCGCTACAGGCAAATTGTCTCTCTGGGCACGATTGATTTCTTTGTCGAGAATACGATACATTCGTTTGCGATTCCAGAGCCCTGTCAGGCCGTCACGGGATGCCTGCTCCTGGAGTTGTCTTTGCAAATCGATGATCCGTTTTCCTGTTTTCAGCCGGGCTTTTAGCTCGAGGTGATTGAACGGTTTCCTGATATAATCATCGGCCCCGGCTGAAAAACCTTTGATGAGGTCTTTTTGTTCATCCTTAGCCGTTAAAAGAATGATATACGTGTATTCATGATCTTCACCTTGGTAATCGTTTTCCCGGATTTTTTGGCACAATTGAATACCGTTGATCTCAGGCATCATCCAATCCAGGACAGCGAGCCTTATCCCCTCATTTTGTAAGGCTAACCAGGCTTCTTTTCCGTCTTTTGCCAGGATCACTTCGTAGCCCCAATCTTTGATATTTTTTTGTAAAATTTTTGCCGAAACAACATTATCCTCTGCGATCAAAACCTTTATGGTCTTTTCTTTTTTGTGTGAAGACTGTTTTTCTTTGATCATAGATTTATTTTTACGCTCTGCCGAATTTTTGGACAACCTCTTCTATCTTAGTGAGTAGTTCGTTCGCCTTGAGGGGTTTCGGGACATAATCGTCCATACCCGCTTCGAGACACATCTCTCTATCTCCCTTCATGGCATGGGCTGTCATGGCGATGATCGGTGTGTGCCTGTCTGATTTTTTTTCTTTTTCTCTGATGGCTGCCGTGGCTTCGAATCCATTCATGTTGGGCATTTGGATATCCATCAGGATCACATCAAATATACCTTTGTCCATTGCTTCCACCGCTTCTTTCCCGTCCCTTACACCTGTTACCAGGTGACCTTGTTTCTCGAGCATGAAATAGACAACTTTTTGATTCACGATGTTATCCTCAGCGATGAGCACACGGTAGGAATTAAGAGGACCATCTGATACCTTTTCTTCTTCGGAAGGTTCTGGGGTAGTTTCATCCGGTGCTGTTTCACCAGAAAGATCAGGTGGCTGGCTTGTGACTTTTTGCGCTGGGCTCGGAGTTTCCTCTTCCTTCGGTTTTTCTTCAAAAGAACCTTCAAGAATTGTCTTGACCACTTCCAAGAGAGCGGAACTCTTGATGGGTTTGGTCACAATGGCCGGAGAGCCAAGCCTCTGCCAAGGGGCCGCATCTCCTTTGTGACTGGGAGAGGCCAGCAACATTATCGTGGTTTTGGCCATGTCCGGGTTGTGTCTCATGTGGTCCTGCAAGATGAAGCTCTCCATCCCAGGAAGGTAAGCATCGAAAAGATGCAGAGAATAGGGGGAGCCATCTCTATCGGTTCTATCCATGAGGGTTAAGGCTTCCTCGCTACAATCCGCTTTCACAACGTTCAAATTCCAACTTTTCAACATTTCTTCAAGGATTCGCCTGGTGGTGGCGTTGTCATCGACAACAAGAACGGGTTCCATGTCGAATTGGACAGGTTCTGCGCTCTCTTGTGGTTCTGAAGCCTGCGGATCCAGACCTAACTTGACTGTAAAATGAAATTGACTTCCTTGATTGACCTCGCTTTCCACCCAGATGCGGCCGCCCATCAATTCGGTAAACTGTCGGGAAATGGATAGGCCTAACCCTGTTCCGCCAAATTTGCGCGCCATCGAACCGTCCGCCTGAGCGAACGCATCAAATATGATTTGTTGCTTATCCTTGGCGATCCCGATTCCTGTATCTTTGACGGTGAATTGGAGGGAAATGCCTTCAGCCGTTTTGAGTTCCTCTTTGACCGACACGACCACTTCACCTTCTTTGGTGAACTTTATCGCATTGGATATGAGGTTCACAAGAATTTGCCTCAAACGGGCTGGATCGCCGATTACGTCGAAAGCCATCCCAGGAGGAACGTCACAAATCAAGTCTAGTTTTTTCTTATAAGCGTCAAGAGCAAGCGGAGTCACTGTTTCATA
>DAOVBT010000277.1 GCA_030670375.1 Candidatus Aminicenantota bacterium
AGTCGATGTGGTGAGATCGGCTCGCCCGTAGGGTAAAAAATGCTTTTTAAAACAAAAGGATTTTTCCTGAAAAAATATTTTTCAGGAATTTTGGCGATATCAGAATAAGTTCTTGATATCGCTTTCAAAACAGAATGTAAAAGCATTTTTAATAAATAAACAGGCTAGTATTTGCCGTCGATAATTTCCGTCAGAATCCCATGCGTAGCCGCCGGATGGATAAAGGCAAAATTTCTGTTGTATTCGGCAAATAATCTGGGCTTTTGATCGATCAGCCTCACTTTGTTTTTCTTCAGGACTTCGAGGGATTCCTCGCAATTGTCCACATTGTAGCTAATGAGCATCACGCCCTCCCCGGCTTTCCTTATGAATTTTGCCACCTCGCCCGTTCCGTCGAGGTCTTCCATTATTTCAATGGCTGTGGATCCCACCATAAAGCCGGTCACCCGGATTTTCTCCGGCTCGTCAACATACCGGTAGGCCACGTCCCATCCGAACGCATCGACATAGTCCTTTTCTGCTTTTTTGACGTCGTTTACAGCAATACATATATGATCCACATAATTCGTTTTTAATTTTTCAGGCATCTTATATCCTCCTTTACAAAATTGATAAAAACTCCATTTGAAAAGATCCTCGATTTTATATCTTGGAAAAATACGGGGTATTCCCTGTTTCGGGTGAACCAGGGGGGAGTTTATAAAGAATAGCTCCCTCGACCGGACACGCCTCGAAACACTCCCCGCACTGCTGACAAAGGTCCAGCACGATCGCTGCCTTTCCTTTGTGCAGGCCGATGATACCCGGAGGGCAAGCTCGTGAACAGGCTCCGCAACCGTTGCACCGGTAGGCATCGATCCAGGGGTATAATCCCAGATGGTTGGATCCGGAATGGGGATAAACGCTCATTTTGGTGCCCGGAATGTTGGGCCGAGCACTGGATATTTTCGGTAAAATCATATGAATCTCCTTTAGAATCTCATGGCAAGTCGGAAGCCGTCCTGTATCGCATCGAACCCTCGTCTCACCCAAACACAATCACCGATCATTGCCGTATCGCCCTTGAAAGAGCCATAGCCTAAATCTTTGTTGGGAACGAGCTGCGCCAGGATGACCGTATCGGCAGGAATGGATTGGTCCGTGAATTCCTGCTTCTCTTTTGTCTTCCTATCCACGATTTTCCAGTCTGCAACGACACTGTTGTCTTTAATCTCTTTGACTTTGCCGAAAGTCATTTGCTGGACTTTTGCTTTCCTGAGCCTCAGCCGATACCTCCATATATAAGACGGGTTCACATCCAGTCCGAAACGCGGGGCAGGATCGATCATGACCAGGTTATAATCCGTTACGCCTTCTCTTTCTAGCGTATCGATCACAAAAAGTGCAAGCGAGATAGCAGCCCCGGATCCACCGAGGATAACCACATTTTTGCCCAGCTTCGCTTTCCCTGCGAACACATCGAACATGCTTTTGACATGCGGTTTGTCTGCACCAGGGATGTCCGGGGTCTCGGGCACCGCACCGGTCGCGATGACCAGGGAATCCGGCTTTTCCTGCTCGAGAAGCTCCTTGGTCACTGATGTGCCGAGAACAAACTTCACCCCGAACTTGTCGCATTGGGCTTTCATATGGTTCACCCATCTTATGAATTCCTCGTCGTCCCAGTATTTGCCCAAACCTTCTCCCCAGGGATTCCTCGATGCATAATACCACTGGCCTCCGATATGATCCGTCTTTTCATAAACAGTCACATCATGCCCCTTTTCTGCGGCGATGCCGGCACACTGAAGCCCGGCTATGCCTGCACCAACGATCATGATCCTTCTTTTCACCTCTGCTTTCGGGAATCCGTAGTAACCCCACTCCCGCTCCCCTTCATGTCCACAGGAAGGCCGGACCGTGCAGTTCACCGGAGCATCGCGGAAAAGCCGCGCCAAACAGACCTGACAGGCAACACAGGGAATGATATCCTCCTGTTTGTCCCACATGATTTTGTTTGGAAGGGCCGGGTCTGCGATCATCGGCCGACACATCTCCCAGATATCGAGTTTTCCCTCGGAAATGGCCTTTTCAGGGATATCGGGAACAAAAAGTCTGTAGGCCATGCTGATAGGGATGTTGACTTCTTTTTTTGTCCGTTCTGCTACATACAGCCACTTCCCCATAGGGATATCCCTGGAGATGACAGACCCCAAGGATTCCTGCCATCCCACCGTTACGCTGATGTAGTCACAACCGGCCGCCTCGGCTATTTTGATCGATTCCATGCTCTCTTCTTCGGTATTCCCCTCCCTGTCATCCAGCATTTCCCAGCCGCACAGGCGAATGCCGATGGGGATATCTTGCCCGATTTCCGTCCGTATGCCCTCGACGATCTTTCTCATGAATGCGGACCGTCCCTGAATCTCCCCACCATACTCGTCGCTTCGCCAGTTTGTGTATTTGGAGACGAAATTCGAGATGAGGTAACCTACGATGCCCGAGATCTCGATGATGTCATGCCCGGCCTCCACAGCTCTCCGGGCACCATCGATATGCTCCCGGATACATTCCTCTACTTCAGGAATACTCATTTTTCTTTGCGGCCTAAAGCGACGCAGCCTTTGGGGTATGGCCGAAGGGCCGACCGTATAGGGAAGATTGATCCCTCCGACACGGCCACAGTGCATCAATTGAAGACAGGCCAGGGCATCTCCCGCGTGGATAACATCGGCCATCTTTTTCAACCCGGGGATAAACTTGTCGTCCCAAATCCCCATCATCCCCACATACCCCTGGCCCTCTCCTCTTGGATCTGTGTAGGCCCCCTGGGTTGTTACGATTCCCGATCCCCCACGCGCATGCGCTTCGATGTAGGCAAGCTCTTTATCAGAGACAAACCCATCGCTGTAGTTGTAATTGGTTTCCGTGGATGCGTATTTTATCCGGTTTTTTGCCCACAATTTCCCGATCTGGACAGGGCTGAAGATATGGGGATACTTTTTTACTCCTGGTAGCATTCAATCCTCCTTCCAAATAGCAAGGTATGCCAATTTACCGATTCGAACGATCATTGTGCGCAAGAAAGATTATATTAAAAATTTCCAATTTGCAAGGGAAGAGCCAAGCTTGACATCAATTTTTCCATAAGTTATATATTTGGCATCTTGAAACCTCAAACCATAATCAGTGTGGAGCAAGCACTGACTTTGACATATGCCACGCTTCGTTTCGTTCATTTGGGCTGGCGTGTGATCAAGCTGGAGCCAACGCCGGTACCCGGCCGGAAGTCCAAAGGCGATCCCAACCGGTACATCGGTAGGCCGGTGGCTGGGGAGGACCGGCATAGCTACTTCGTGGCGCCCAATGCCGGCAAGGAGGCCATTGCCATCGACCTCAAAAGACAGGAAGGCCAGGCCCTGTTGAAGCGCCTCATCGAAGAGCTCGATGTCGATGTGTTTTGCACCAACACCATGCCGGCCCGGCATAAAAAACTGGGGATCGATCATGAAACACTGCGCCAAAATAAAGAAGACCTCATCTGGTGCTGCATCTCGGCCATGGGATTGGCCTATCCTGATGTCCCCGGTTATGATCCCGTCATGCAGGCATTATGTGGATACATGGATCTCACCGGCCATCCCGATGGTCCTCCTTTACAGTGCGGACCACCTCTTGTCGATCTCAAAGCGGGGGATGAGGCATTTGCTCAGATCCTCCTGGCTCTTATGGAGAGAAACGAAACCGGCAAGGGGAAAATAATCGATATCTCGATGGCCCAGGCTGCCCTTTCCTGGCTCCACACTTTTGTTCCGATGCTCGATATGGGATCCCCTCCTTCCGAATTGAAACGCTCGGGCAATGAGCACCGCCAGTTTATCCCCGTCAATGCCTACCGCACACAGGACGGCTTCATCTACATGGCTATCGGCAGCGATGCCCAGTGGAGCCGGATCGTTAAAAAATCCCTGTTCGCCTCCCTGGACCAGGATCGGTATGCAACAAATGAAGGCCGCCGGAAAAACAAGACAGAACTTCACCAAGCCAT
>DAOVBT010000389.1 GCA_030670375.1 Candidatus Aminicenantota bacterium
CCTGGGAGCTTAATTATGAGAGGAACTTTCAACAGTTCATCATAGAGCGTATGGCCATGTTCCCATCCATGATGGTCATAGAACTCTTCCCCGTGGTCGCTGGTTAAGATAAGCATTGTCTGGTCATAAAGTCCGATTTCCTTCAGTTTCTTTATTACGGGCTTGACCAGTTTCTCATCGGTGTAGCGGATTTCCGCATCATACAGGCTGATAATATTCTCCCGTTCTCTCTCAGAGAGATTTTTGAAAATCCCTTCCTTGCCTCCGATAAATTTGAGCATATCTATCTCTTTCCATTTGTCCGTTTCGTCGAGAAACATAGTATTAAATGGCGGGGGACAAGAAAAAGGATTGTGAGGCTGGTAGGTATGAATGAACAGAAAAAAATCTCTGTCTTTGTGATCGTCGATCCAATTCAAAACAGACTTACATGTCCTTTCGGCGGAATCTTTCTGGTGTATTCCTGTAGAAGTCTGACCATACGAATCAAAGCCTTTGGAAAACCCGTATGCGGCGTTGACAAATCCACCTCCCGTGAAAGCAGAACAGGTGAAGCCGTTTTGCCTCAACAGGTCAGCCAGAGTGACAATGGAGGAATCCATCTTCTCATCTTCATAATGGACCATATGCTTCATACAGTTAAGCGAGGTTAGGAGAGAAACATGAGAGGGCAAGGTCCAAGGAGATGAGCTGTATGTGTTTAAAAACAGAGCGCTATCTTCAGCCAAAGCGTCGATGGCAGGGCTCGTATCTCTTTTATACCCATAGCATCCCAAATGGTCAGCTCTCAGGGTATCTAAAGAAATCAGAATCACGTTGTGGCCGTTATTGTTCTTCTGATAAAGAACGGGATTACACCAAAAAGAGAAATTCTGATGTGTTCCTTCGGTCGTAAATGAAATTCTCGCTTTCCTCAGAGGAGCGGATACATCAATCTTGTGTGTTTGGAAAACCATTCTCTGGTCTTTTCTGAGAAACTTGTGAGTCTTTTGAAAAATATTTTTTTTATGCCCATCGACTTCAAGTAAAACGGTAAAAGTACTCGTTAAATCCTCCTGACTTGTGGATTTGAGAATTTCTCTAGAGTTTTTCTCTCTGACGATTCCCGTGCCGAATTCTAAAATGGCATCATCCGGAATATCAATATCAAAAACATATCGGCTTTTTTGCGGCGCAAAAATAACATTGCTGTCGGCATTCCTTATATTCAATTTTCTTTTGATACCATACGGATTATTCCCTATGCCCAAGTCCAGAACAGGATAGGACTTTTCGGGATAAAATTTTCCCGATTCATCTGTCTTTCCAGCGATTTCTAATAGAGGAGACTCGATAATATTTTCTTTCTTCAAATGGTCAATAAATCGAAAAAGTTTTTCCTCTGGAACTGATGCTCTTTTACAGACAGGAAGGGTGAGCACAGTAATTAGAAAAAGGGCTAAGATTCTCCTCACATTCATTAGAGTTGAATTCTACACAATCAAAACTATAACTTCAACTCTGTAAGTCTAGGGAGTTTCCCCAAATAAAGCCTGAATTGGAGCTTTGGTATTTGAAGTATTTTGGAATTCGGGATTCTCGGGCAGTGCGTCTTTCCCTTTTCAGAGGTTTCTGGTATAGTTTTTCAGGAAACAGAAAATACCAGGAAAGCAAAAACCAGAAGACAGGCAATACCATAATATTGTGAATGACTATAATTAATATGGGCTAATCTGAGCTAATTGTTTTAGGAATAGTGAAAAAAAGTAAAAGAAAAACCCTGGGCCAGCACTTTCTTAATAATAGAGACGTCCTACAACGCATAGTCAAAGTCATCGATCCGCAACCAGAAGATGTCATCATCGAGATCGGTGCAGGAAAGGGAGCCCTGACTTTCTGCCTGACCAAAAAAAAAGCGCATATCATCGCCCTCGAGAAGGATAAAACCCTAATCCCCTACCTCAAAAAACAGGAGTTCTCTAACCTCACTGTGCTCGAGGAGGATGCGCTTAGGGTCAAATTCGGAGACCTTTTGCAGGGAAGGGCAGGTAAAATTGTCGGGAACCTCCCGTATGCCATATCCTCCCCCCTTATGTTCAAAGTTTTGGAAGAAAAAGCGTCTGTAACCTCTTGTGTTTTCCTCCTTCAAAAGGAAGTCGCCCAGAGGGTGTGTGCCCTTCCCGGCACGAAAAAATATGCTCCTCTTTCCATCCTCTTCCAAAATGATTTCCACATCCGTCTGCACTTCCGAGTCCCGGCCTCGTCTTTTTCACCACCTCCCCGAGTCGAGTCGGCACTTATCTCCCTCAGAAAGCGTTCGGAGCCGCTCTCCCTGATCCCTTATCAGGAAGGTTTCACCAAATTTCTCAAACGTGCCTTCCAGAGCCGCAGAAAAAAACTATCGAATAACCTCAAGGCCCTCGATATCCCCCTATCCCGAATAAAAGATGCTTATCTCAAATGTGGCATTGAAGAAAAATGGCGCCCCGAACAGGTATCCCTCTCTCGATTCGTGGCCCTGTATGTTTACCTATTCGACAATCAGTCAATGCCATAACTCATTTTTCCTCCCTCTTCATTCCCTCAACAATTTGGACGGCGGTCAAATAACCTGATTCCTGAATCATCTCAAAGTCGGCAATTCTTGCCATTTTCAGACAGAACCGGGTAATACGCCTGCAAAATGTGTTATAATCTTGGGGATGCCGAAAAGGAAAACAAGAAAAAAGGCCCTGACTTCGCGCAAATCAAAACAAAAAAAACGGGTTAAATCCCCAGAATTGAGCGGGATAATCCTGATACTGGTTTCACTCTTCCTGTTGATCAGTTTGATCAGCTATAATTCCCAAGATCCATCATGGGCAAGCACGACTTCTCCAGGGGCAAAAGTGAACAATTACGGCGGCAAGGCAGGGGCTTCTACCGCGGAAGCCCTGCTGCAAGTTTTTGGTTTCACATCCTTCCTCATCCCTCTGGCGCTCATTTAC
>DAOVBT010000009.1 GCA_030670375.1 Candidatus Aminicenantota bacterium
GCTGAATAAACAAATATTGCAGAACGAAATCTCTCATCTGGCTAAAAAGAAGGTCAAGCTTCTCGTCCCGCAGAAAGGGAAAAACAGGAAACTGGTGGAACTGGCCGACAGAAACGCCGATATCGTCCTTCGGGAAACAAGCATTGATCTTCTCCCTTTGGAGGATGCACAAAGGGTTCTAAATCTTGAGAGGATTCCCCGCCGCATAGAGGGCTTTGATGTTTCCCACACCGGAGGGGAAGAATCCGTGGGATCGGTTGTGGTCTTTGAAGATGGCCATCCTCGAAAACAGGAATACCGAAAGTACAAGATTAAAACGGTCAAAGGGCCCGATGACGTGGCCAGTCTTCAGGAGATCATCCAAAGGAGATACACGAGGATTAAGCAAGAAAACAAAGCCCTGCCCGACCTTGTCCTTGTCGATGGTGGAAAGGGACAGTTCAATATCGCTAGAAAAACTTTAAAACAAATGGGTTTGGAAAATCTGACCGTTGTCTCCTTGGCAAAAAGAGATGAGATTATTTTTACACCCACACATGAACAGGGCCTAATTCTCGACAGAACCTCCCCTGTCCTGAAGCTCCTCCAACATGTTCGGGATGAGGCCCATCGCTTTGCCATCAGCTATCACCGCATAAAAAGAAAAAAAAGAAGCTTCGAATCCGAACTCGATGGGATTCCGGGATTGGGGCCCAAAAGAAAATTGCGGATCCTCACAAAATACAAAAGCCTCGCTGAGGTTAAAGAATCTCCTGTAGAGGAATTGGGAAAGATTGTCGGCAAAAAGGTCGCCGCCAAAATTCTCGAAAAACTCAAATAACTCAAACGATTTAACCTGGATTATTCACGAGTCGAGGGAGGTTCTTTTCCATTTTGTTTGGGTATTACTTTCAAGGTGTTTCTTTGCCATCAGGCATTTCCTCCGCTCTAGTGAGGATCTTTAACACCATTCCCTCACCGCTCTTCTCGGCGGCTCTGAACTGCGCACTTTAACTCCTATTCTCCACCTCTCTAGCTTCTGTTCCCCTGACTGCCCGCATCTCTGATCTTTTAGCAAAGTCGTGCTCAATACAACATCGCCGACAATATGGGGCTGTCCCCATATTGTTACCCTCGAAGAACGACTCGTGAAGGCTAGATCCTCAATGTCGCGTCGGACATGCCTGATGTCTTTTTCTAGTGGAGGTTACATGCACAAAATGGAAGAGAACCTGCAGGATAACTTCCTGATATTGCTGGAGTAAAAAAAACATCGGCATTTTTTATGATTAGTTCGGGTTACTAGAGTCTAGGAAAAAATGGAGATGTTCACAGAATCTTTGAGTTTTTGAGAATTTTGGCATACTATGAAGGAGATATCGGAGCTGCAAAATGATAATCGGAATAGGAGTGGACATTATCGAGGTGGAGAGGATTCGAAAATTGGCCGAAAAAAGCCCCCGTTTTCTAACCAGAGTATTCACAAGCGAGGAAATCAAATACAGCAACGGGAAAAAGAACAAATTCCAACACCTGGCCGCTCGGTTTGCAGCAAAGGAAGCCTTTTTTAAAGCGTTGGGGAAAAAAATCAATTGGACAGATGTGGGTGTCATCAATCTCCCCTCAGGGAAACCGGAACTGGCATTAAAAAGGGAAGGGTCTTTTTCTTTTGATAGAAGTTATGTTTCCCTTTCCCATCTTCAGGATTATGCCATCGCTTATGTCGTTCTGGAAAAAGCGGGGATGTCGAAGGGCTAAAGTTTCAGGATCAATCTCATCACCAGGCTAATAACAACAGCAACCGCTGTATTCAAGGCAACCGACAACAAAGCGATCTTTCTTCCGATCTCTCTCCAAATAATAGCAACGGTTGAGAGGCAGGGAATAAAAAAGCTTATGAACACCACAAATATGACCATCTGCTGGTAAGTTATGACATTCATCAAATCCTGATAGCTAGTGCCAAGCGCCTGGAGCATCATAACCAGAGAAAGTTCTTTTCTGAGAAAGCCAAAAACGAGAGTTACTCCCAATTCTCGGGGTAATCCCAGTGCTTTTTCAACCAAGGGGGAAAGAACAAGGTTGACATATTTATCCAGCTGAAAATATTGCATAAGGGCTAAAACGACACTTCCCGCAATCAGAATCGGCCAGGCAAATTTTATGAAAGATTTCAAATGAACAAAAGTCTTTCTGGCCATGTTTTTCAAAGAAGGCATTTTCAAAGTAGGAATTTCAAGGATCAATCCAGGCGAGGGTTCTCTAAAAAAGAAGCTGAGGATCCGTCCCAACACACCCAGTAAAAAAATGTTAAAGATATAAAACCCAAGAGCCCAGAAGGGTCCCAGATAAAAGGCGACAAGAGCCAGTATGATGGTGGTCCGTGCAGAGCAAGGGACAAAGGGAATGAGCAGGGTCGTAATGATCCTATCTCTACGTGATCCCAATATTCTCGTCGAAATGACAGCGGGAACATTGCAGCCAAAACCCAGGATAAACGGAGAGACAGAATTCCCGTGAAGACCGATCCGGTGCATGAATGTGTCCATCAAAAAGCTGGCCCGAGCCAGGTATCCAATATCTTCAAGCAAAGACATTAAGAAAAGAAGAGGGATAAAATAAGGCAACACAATCGCTACCCCTCCGCCGATTCCCTGAATCAGGCCTTCGGCCAAGTAAAACAACAGGCCTCTTCCCAGGTGAACAGCGAGATAATCCTTTAGGCTATTCAATGGACCCAGAAGGAGTTCTTCCAAAGGATTCCCGACTTTAAAAATGACAAAGAAAAAGGCGAGAAAAACTCCGAGCAGGATAACATAACCTAAAAGAGGATGCATGACGATGTCATCCACCCTTTTTTGCCAACCGATCTTTTTTCTTCTTGTGACTCGGCAACTCTCTTCAAAAATTTTAAAGGCAAGATGATGCCTTTCTGCCGCGATGACTTCATAGGCAGGAGCATTGTGTTGTTCCTCGAGTTTCCCTCTAATATTATCAAGGTGCTCCTTTAGAGAAGGATTCATCTCTCTGAGCATCCTGTTAAAAACAAGCCTTTCTGCTTCGATCATTTTGACAGCCGTAAATCTTTTGTTCGACACGATCGGAAAATCGGGCGGGATCAGCTTTCCCAGTTCAACAATTTTATCTTCCACATCTTTAGACCACTCAATCGGCGACGGAGTTTTTTTCTCACTAAGGACGGATAAGACCGAGTCTAGAAGCTCCTTTATTCCCCGACCGTGCGTCGCAATGGTGGGGATGACAGGAACACCGAGGAGGCTTTCCAGTTTTTTTATATCCACCTCGATTCCCTTTTTTTCCGCCAAATCCATCATGTTCAAAGCTACAACTAAAGGATATCCCAACTCGATGAGCTCCAAGGTCATCTCCAAACTTCTTCCCAAAATGGACGTATCTATCACATTGACGACCAAATCAGGTTTCTCGACAAATAAATGTTTGAGGGCGACTTTTTCAACCTCACCGGAGGGATACAAGGAATAGGTTCCCGGAAGGTCGATGATATTTAATAACTCCCCCTTGAAGTTGACGCTGCTATGGGAATGCTCGACTGTGGTTCCGGGAAAATTCGACGTCTCGGCCTTGAAACCCGCGATCGCGTTGAAGAGTGTGCTCTTTCCGCTGTTTGGCTGGCCAATAAATACAATATCCGGGAAATTATTCTGTTTCACCAACGATCTCAACTATAATCTTTTGGGCAATTCCCCGCCCTAGGGCTACCGATGTGTCCGAGGTCAAATCTCTCACAAGAATGGGACCTCTCAGGATGCTTCGAGAGTCCAATTCGATAAGATGATTCTTATGAAACCCCAGAGAGAGCAGCCGACGACGAACCCCATGCCCTCCTAGTATATCCACAATCCTCAGCTGTTTGTCGTATGGTGCTTGAGCTAAATTTATCATTTTGTAAGAAATGTCCTTGTTATAAGTGTTTGAAAAGATTAAAGAAGATAATAAAGAAATCCACGAAAAAAAGCAAGCCATGTTGCAAGCGACCGTAGGGAGCGTGGCAATCTCTAATAATTGACAAGAATTGGGGTTTCTGTTACAAATGGTGCAAATGTATAAGTGGCTGATTCAAAAAATCTTTGGGACGAAAAACGAGAGAGACCTAAAACAACTTCAGCCGTACGCTACCGCTATCAACGAGCTGGAATCCGGGATTCAGAAACTCACAGACAGCCAGCTCAAAGCAAAAACAAACGAATTCAAAGAAAAGTTGAGTCAGGGAGCGACGCTGGATGATATTCTGTTCGAAGCCTTTGCTGTCGTCCGGGAGGCCGCCAAAAGAACTATAAATATGCGTCATTTTGACGTGCAACTGGTGGGTGGAGTCGTTTTGCACCAAGGAAAAATCGCAGAGATGAAGACCGGAGAAGGAAAAACTCTGGCGGCGACTCTTCCGGTATACCTCAATGCTTTGTCTGGAAAGGGTGTCCATATTGTCACGGTGAATGATTATCTTGCCAAAAGGGACACCGAATGGATGGGCCCGATCTACAAATTCCTGGACCTCAAAGTGGGGACCATCCAGCATGAAATGCCGGATTACGAAAGGCATGAGGCCTACCGGAGTGACATCACATACGGAACAAACAATGAATTCGGGTTTGATTTTCTCCGGGATAACATGAAATTCCGCTGGGCTGACATCACGCAAAAAGAACACAACTATGCCATTGTGGACGAGGTGGATAGCATCCTTATCGACGAAGCACGAACCCCGCTCATCATATCCGGTCCCACTGAGGAATCGACAGCTATTTATTACAAAATGGACAATCTCATCCGGCGTCTCAATAAAGAGCAACATTTTCAGGTGGATGAGAAGACGAGGACCGTGGTCTTGAACGAAGAAGGAGTTGCCCAGGCAGAAAAATTCTTGGATGTGGGGAATCTGTACGATCTTACCCATATGGACACGATCCATGCCATCAACCAGGCCCTGAAGGCGCATCATCTTTTCAGAAAAGATGTCGATTACATGATTAAAGAGGGAAAAGTCATTATCGTGGATGAATTCACAGGTCGTCTAATGCCCGGAAGGCGGTACAGCGATGGGCTTCATCAAGCCCTGGAAGCCAAAGAAAAAGTCCGTATCGAAGAAGAATACCAGACCCTTGCCTCTGTCACATTCCAAAATTATTTCCGGATGTACGAAAAGCTAGCCGGGATGACCGGAACGGCTATCACAGAGGCCACAGAGTTTCATTCCATCTATGAGCTCGATGTTGTGGAAGTTCCAACCAACAAAACCCTCATCCGGCATGAAGCCCCGGATGTGGTCTACCGGACGGCCAATGAAAAATGGGATGCTGTCTGCGACGAGATCATCGAAAACAACAAAAAGGGCCGGCCTGTTCTTGTCGGAACCATCTCGATTGAAAACTCCGAGCACCTGAGCTCTCTCCTGAGAAAAAAAGGGATAGATCACGTTGTGCTCAACGCCAAATACCACGAATCCGAAGCCAAAATCATCGCCCAAGCCGGACGGATCGGAGCGGCAACCTTAGCCACGAACATGGCGGGCAGAGGGGTGGATATCCTGTTGGGGGGCAACCCTGAATATTTAACACGGGAAGACTTTATGAAAAAAGGCATAGACCTGGAGGATAATCACCAGGAGGAATTCGAACAAGCCCTCGCCGAAACAAAAAAGACCTCAGACCTCGAGCACAACAAAGTTATCGATCTGGGCGGACTTCACATCATAGGGACAGAAAGGCATGAAGCCCGCCGAATCGATAATCAATTACGAGGAAGAGCCGGGAGACAGGGAGATCCGGGCTCGTCGCGGTTTTACCTCTCTCTTGAAGATGACCTGATGCGCATATTCGGCAGCGACCGGATCTCAGGGCTGATGGGCAGGATCGGCATGGAAGAGGGAACCCCGATCGAACACAATCTGGTAACCAAAGCCATAGAGAGAGCACAGAGACAGGTTGAAGGACAAAACTTCACCATCCGGAAGCACCTCTTGGAATACGATGATGTGATGAACAAACAGAGGGAAAGCATCTACAGCCAAAGAAGAGAGATCCTCAAAGGAAAAAACCTCAAGGAACACATTTCTGGATTGATCACCACCATCGTAGATTGGCTGATGGAAACCGAAACACCCAAGGAACAATCGCCGGACGATTGGAATATCGATGGATTCCAAAAGGCAATAGGTGCTCAATTCGGTGTAGATATGTCCGAATGGGGAATAGACTGGGATACGATCAATTTTGATGAACTGAGAGAAAAGATTCTTCAAACGCTCAACCAGATTTACGAGGACAAAGAATATCATCTCGGGACAAAAAGGATGCGAGAGTTTGAAAGGGTCATCATGCTCCAGATCATAGATACCCAATGGAAGGACCATCTGTTAGGAATGGACTACCTCAAGGAAGGCATCGGGCTTCGCGGATATGGCCAAAAGGACCCTCTGGTAGAGTACAAAAAAGAAAGCTATGATATGTTCCAGGCGATGATGGATAGAATCGAGGACGATACGTTGCGCTATCTGTTTTTGATCCAACCGGTGGTGGAAGAAGAAATACCAGAGAGGAAGGAACAACCGATGTATTACCAACGAGCTCAAGGAGGAGGGCAAGTCCAATCATTCCGGAAGGCAAGATCGGTCATCCCGAAGAAGAGGAAAAAGAAAAAAAAGAAGAGATAGGGAGAAACAAATGCTGGATGACAAAATAAAAAAAGGATTCACCTTTGATGATGTGCTGATTCTTCCTGCCAAGTCCGAGGTTTTGCCTGCAGAAGCTGATGTCTCGACCAAACTCACCCGTAACATACACCTTCCTATCCCGATCATCAGCTCTGCTATGGACACTGTCACCGATTCGAGGATGGCTATTGCACTGGCACAAAAAGGAGGCATCGGCATCGTCCACCGGAACATGCCCATCGAAAAACATGCCGAAGAAGTGGACAAAGTCAAACGATATGAGAGCGGAATGATTGTCGATCCCATCACTGTGAGGCCTCAGAACAAAATTTTCGAGGCCAAAGAAGTGATGAAAAAATACAGGATATCTGGCCTACCGATCACGGATGAGAACAACAAACTTGTCGGAATCCTGACCAATCGCGACATCCGGTTCGAAACAAGGCTCAACATTTCAATCGACAAAGTGATGACAAAGGAATTGATCACCGTTCCGTTGGGAACGTCACTTAAGGAAGCGGAAAAACTATTCCACAAGCACAAAATCGAAAAACTTATGATGGTGGATGAAAATTTCCATCTTAAAGGCTTGATCACGTATAAAGACATCCTGAAAAGGATCCAGTACCCTAATGCCTGTAAGGACGATCTTGGCCGGTTGAGAGTAGGAGCAGCTATCGGGGTAAGTGGGGAAACCCTGGAAAGGGCCAAAGCTTTAGTCCAGGCGAAAGTGGATGTGTTGGTGATCGATACGGCCCATGGTCATTCCCAAAAAGTCATGGATACAGTGAAAATGATAAAAAAAGAGCTCCCAGACCAGGAACTCATTGCCGGAAACATCGGGACAACAGAGGCGGCCAAGGAACTCATCGCACTCGGCGTCGATGCTGTAAAAGTTGGCGTAGGGCCAGGTTCGATCTGCACAACCCGTATTGTTTCTGGGGCGGGAATTCCACAGATCACGGCTATCTCCGATGTTTTTCGCGTCACCAGAGAAAAAGAAATTCCTCTTATCGCCGACGGCGGGATCAAATACTCAGGGGACATCACCAAGGCCATAGCTGCAGGGGCTAGCTCTGTCATGTTGGGAAACCTCCTTGCGGGTACCGATGAATCTCCTGGAGAAGTTGTCATATTCCAGGGGCGTTCGTATAAAACTTACCGAGGAATGGGATCCATCGAAGCCATGCGAGAAGGAAGCCGCGACAGGTATTTTCAAGAGACTGCACCGGGTGTAAGCAAACTCGTTCCGGAAGGCATCGAGGGAAGAGTTCCGATCAAAGGCAGTGCTTTTCACATCATAGAAATGATGGTGGGAGGCCTCAAATCAGGAATGGGGTATGCTGGATGCGGAACCATCTCTGACCTCCAGGAAAAGGCTAAATTCATAAAAGTGACAGCATCAGGCATGAAAGAAAGCCATGTTCACGACGTTGCCATCACAAAAGAAGCACCGAATTATTACTTAGATTGAACACGCTAATCATCTGTGTTTCTGCTTCTTTGTTATTCACTTACATTGCTAAAAAATTAAACATTTCTGTTGTGGTGGGATTGATTGTCACCGGAATCATCTTGGGATCTCCTCTGGCAAAAAACGTCCTTTTCAAATCTGATACGGAAATCATCACAAAGCTAGGAGATTTGGGATTTTTCCTTTTGATGTTCCTAGCTGGGATGGAAATTTCCTGGTGTTTGCTGTATGAAGAAAGGAAAGAAGCCGCCACCGTCGCTTTTTTTGCTGCCCTCTCCCCTTTTGTGTTGGGATTTTCGATCTTCATTGTACTCGGATATTCTGTCTATGCTGCTCTTGCCATTGGCATCTGTATGGGGATAACAGCCGAGGCCACAAAAGCCAGAGTCCTTCTAGAGCTTAACAAAATTGATACTAAAATCGGATCGATCATGATGGGAGCAGGGATAATCGATGACATTCTCGGACTTTCAGCGTTCGCTTTGATAAGCTTTTTATTCACGAGCAAATTTGCGACCAAGGAATTTATTCATACTTTGGTGGCTCTATTCGCGTTTTTTTTGGGCATCCTCGTTCATAGATTCATTGGACGAGAAAAGCCTCTTATTGCTTTTGCGGAAAAGTTCATTTTGACTCTGGTTATTCCTTTCTTCTTCATCGCTATGGGGATAAATTTCAGCTTTTCATCCTTGATCCTGAATCCTTGGCTGTTCCTGTTGATAATATCGATTGCCCTGTTTGGGAAAATAATCGGGACCATGCTTGCCAAGCCTTTTCTTAGACTGACATGGAAACAGCTTTATCTCGTGGGATGGGGAATGAACAGCCGTGGAGCAGTGGAAATCGCTATAGCCTTCATGGCCTTCCGCACGGGTCTTATTTCCATACAGATCTATTCGGGTTTGGTCATTATGGCTCTTACGACAACCTTGATCTTCCCGTTTATACTCAGGGGGTTGATTAAAAAAGACCCTCAGATAATGGGTGGGCTTTCTAGCTGCAAGCTAAGCTCCACGTACAAGGCCAGATCATGAATGATTTAAAAATCATATCTCTGATATTTGGATTACTCTTGGGAGCCATTCATTACTACAGCGAAAAGCTGAAGATCCCAGAAGGAGCCAACCGCTATCGAGTCATTTCTTTTGCTGCAGGAATCTCGATTGCATATCTTTTCCTTGATCTCCTCCCGCATGCTTATGAAGCGGCAGCTCACCTTAAAAATTTTGTCTTTGCATTTTTGCTCCTGGGCTTCGTCATTTTCCATCTCATAGAAAAAAATATATACAAACATGCCAACCGAGAAAAACTGGCCAAGGAGCTTAAAGAAGTTCATTCTGTTTCATTCTTTTGTTATTACTTCATGGTTGGCATTGTCCTTTGCAATAAGATCCAAATCAATCTGTTGGAAGGCAGCCTTTTTTTGGTACCTATTGCACTTCATGCTGCACTCAGCACTGCCTCACTTGGCAAAATCCATGGGGAAATCAGGGAAAGCCACTGGGCTAAAATCACGCTTTCCCTGTCTTCACTCATGGGAGTGATTTTTGTCCATCTTGTCTCGATTCCCAATATACTAGACAATATATTGGTAAGCATCATAGCAGGAACCCTCCTGTATATCATCGTCAAAGAATTTCTTCCCGATAAGGAAAAGGGCCAACCTTTATTCTTTGCGTTAGGAAACCTTCTCTTTATCGGGTTTTTTTTATTTCTTGAGTTTTTCAGGAATTAACCTGGATAATTTATGAATTATCCAGGTTAGGAGAACAAAATGAGAAAGTGGAAATGCACCGTATGCGGTTATATTTATGACGAAGACAAAGAGAGTATCCCTTTCGAGGAATTGCCCGAAGATTGGACATGTCCTCAATGCGGGGCGCCAAAATCAGCCTTCCAGATTATCGAAGGTATGGACACAACCAAACACGGAAAAACAAATGTCGCAGAAAAAATCGTGGAACAGCTTGTCGCATATGGAGTGAAGAGAGTCTATGGTATTCCGGGAGATTCCAACCTCCCCTTGACAGATGCCATTCGGAAGAATGAAAATATCGACCTCGTGCTCACTCGACACGAGCAAGCAGCAGCCTTTATGGCATCGGCCCACGCCAAACTCACAGGAGAGATCGGAGTCTGTATGTCGATCGCCGGTCCTGGCGCGACAAATCTGATCACGGGAATCGTCGATGCGGCCACGGACAGAACTCCTGTTCTTGCACTTCTCGGACAAGTGCCGGAGGTCTTCCTGGGCAGCGAATCCTTACAGGAGATTGCGGAGGTTGATATCTTCAAGACATTCTGTGTTTACGCCGAACAGATCAGCACTGCCGGTCAGGTTTTAAATGTCGTCAATCTCGCGATCAAAAAAGCCTACGCTTCTCCTGGCCCCTCGGCTTTGAGTCTCCCGACAGATGTCTTGTCTGAACCCCTGGATGAATCCATCTGGCCTCCAGAGGCTCATCTCTTTAAACCTGACCTTCGACCGGGAGAAGCTGTCAAGGAGGCTGCCGAATTGATCGCCAAGAGCAACCGGCCAATCCTATTTGCAGGTTGGGGCGCCCGCCATTGCGGACCTGAATTGCTTGAACTAGCCCGCTATATCGGAGCACCTATCGTCACCACATCCCGAGCTAAAGGAATAGTCCCAGAATCGGACGAACTCGTCCTCGGCGTTTTAGGATCGATCGGCAACCGATTTGCCCCTAAAATCGTGGCTCAATCAGATTTGATCATCATTCTGGGAAGCGGTTTCAGACAGCGCAATCTCGTCCCGAATATCAATGTGATCCAGGTGGATATAGATGCCACCCGAGTGGGCAAAACATTCCCCGTCAATATTGGAATTGTGGGAGACGCCCATCGAGTCATCGAAATGTTGAAAGAGGTCGCAAAACCAAGGAAAATAGATCCTGATTTTCTTAACGCCATCCAATCCGCAGATAAACAGTACAAGGATTTGCTCTACCAGGACTCGAAAAAGATACAAAAACCTATTCATCCTGGAGCAGTGATTCAAGCCTTGAAACAAAAGGCCGCCGATGACGCTATCATTTGTTCGGATGTGGGAGATCACACCTATTGGTTCTATAAGCGTTTTGTCTGTGAAAAACACCAGACTTTTTTGTGCGCCAACATGGCGGGCATGGGATTTGGAGTACCCGCAGCAATCGCCTGTCAATTTGCACAACCGGACAGGCAAGTCATCGCTATAACGGGAGATGGCGGATTTGGGATGGCTGGGATGGAGTTTATGACAGCGGTATATAACAAACTTCCGATCACGGTCATCGTGTTTAACGATGGCAAACTGAAAAACATAAAAAAAGAACAAGAAAGCTACGGTTATCCAGAGTACAGAGTGAGTTTCACCAATCCGAACATGGCAGAAATGGCCAATTCTTCAGGAGGTTGGGGAGTCCGGATTTCGGATCCCGAGAAGCTCGGTTCCGCCATAATAGACGCTTTGAAATCTCCGAAACCGGCAATTGTCGAGGTCATGGTCGATCCTGAAATATACATCAAAGCTGTCCGCCGATAGAGGGGAAAGCTTGACAGGATAGTGGGAAATTTATACTGTGGAGCATGCCCTCTGACCTCGGAATTTGATCTGGATAAATTGTATTATTGTGAGATAGGCGCCGCGGAATAATCATAGGAGGAAACACAAATGTCCTTTTTTCTGTTAAAATCCATTCTTGCTTTATTTTTCTTGGCTGCAGCTGTGGGTGCAGTCACAAGCATGCTCACCATGATGGGAAAGGCCGAAAAAAAGATCAGTCCCAAAACTTTGCGGAAAATACACATTATCTCTGGTCGTCTCTTCCTCCTTCTCCTTCTTCCCCTCCTTTTCCTGGGACTTAGGTATTGGGCTAAGGTCGGAGATCAAGCTTCTGTGCGGGCAGTATTCCATGCTGTGTTGGCCCTCGGACTCATCGTCATTTTTCTGCTCAAGGTGACCATCGTCAAATTCTACAAGCAATTCCTTCGATTCGCCCCTGTCATGGGAATGCTGGTCTTTGGTTTTGCTTTTGTCGTGTTCAGCGTCTCGGCGGGATTCTACACTGTAAGAGCATTAAGCGCCGATCAAACCCCATCTGAGGAGATCAACACTGCTCCATCTGAAATCATCGGGAGTGCGGATCAGGGGGCTTCTTTTTACAACGCCAATTGCCTCTCGTGCCACTACGCTGATACAGAAGATAAAAAAGTCGGTCCCGGGCTCAAAGATTTATTTAAAAATGAAAAATTACCCTATAGTGACCGCCCGGCAACCGTTGACAACGTCAAGCAACAGCTCATCCGGCCTGCGTTGGTCATGCCATCTTTCACTAAATTGACCGATCAGGAAATGGCAGATCTTATCGCCTATCTAAAAACAATATAATCTTAATTCCTACTAATTTTATAGAGTAAATTGACATAATTTTGTTTTTCATCTAGAATAATTAAAATTCCAACGGATAAAAAAACGTGAAAAAATTTTGGCGATGTCATGTTTGTAATGATGTCCATTATGGAGTCAATCCTCCTGAGGTTTGCCCGACCTGCCTGGTCAAAAAAGCCTACATGGAGATCTCCTCAGAAGAAGCAAAAAAAATCAGTGGGCGCTCGGAGAGCACTGTTGACAAGGTCGATTTCCGAAAAGCCATAGAAAAATTCTCAGAGGGAAACCAATTCCAAGTCAACCCCGACAAAAAAAGGGTGGAAACACTGCTAGAAGGAATATTCAACTGTGAGAAAAATCACGGGATGAAATACTGTCCCTGCCGTCTTATCACAAAAAATTTCGAAGACGATCTGAAACTCGTGTGCCCTTGCAATTTCCGGATTCACGAAACATACAAGAACAAGGAAGATGGAGAATGCTGGTGCGGACTCTTTATAAGGAGACAATGATATGAATAAGTTGTTGATGTTTCATGGACGGGAATGTCCGCATTGTATCGCTATGATGCCTCATGTGGACAGGCTAGAGAAAGAAACAGGTGTAGAGATCGAAAGGCTTGAGGTTTGGCATAATGAAAAGAATGCGGACTTGATGAGGGCGTACAGAGAAATCATCGAACCCAAATGTGGGGGGCAACTTCGCACTCCCACTTTCATGAATACAGAAACGAACGATATTCTTTGCGGAGAAATCAAATACGAAGAGCTGGAAGACTGGGCTACTAAATAAATAGATTAAAGATTCGGCTCAGTCATTTTTTTGGGATCCAAGATATCTTTTATTTCCTTTTTTGTGAGCCATCCCTTTTCCAGAACAATTTCAATCAAAGGCCTTCCCTCTTCAAGGGATCGCTTGGCAACCTCTGCAGCTTGGGAATACCCGATGTAGGGAGAAAGAGCGGCTGCCAATCCCATGCTCTTTTCAGCATACTCTTGACAGACTTCCACATTTGCTTCGATACCCTCGATGCATCTCGTCTTCACCTGCTTCAATGCATTTGTCAGGATTTCGACCATAAAGCAGAGGTTGAATGCGATCACCGGCATCATCACGTTCAGTTCCAGTTGCCCGGCTTGTACTGCACCGCTCACCGTATGATCACATCCGATAACCTGGTAACAAACCATATTCATCATCTCGAGCATGGAGGGATTGACCTTCCCCGGCATGATCGATGAACCCGGAGCAACAGCCGGCAGCTTGATTTCTGCCAATCCCGTTTTGGGTCCTGACGAAAGCAGGCGAAGATCGTTGGCGATACGATTCATCTCAAGAGCGATGTTGCGGAGAGCCGCACTGACCTCAGCCATCGGCCTCATGCTCTGCATGGCTTCCCTCAAGTCTTGGGAACCTTTAAACTTAAATCCTGTCAGCCTGGATAGATTTTTGATCATGCTTTCTGCATATCCAACAGGGGTATTAATCCCGGTTCCGACGGCTGATCCCCCTATGCCTAATTCAAGTAGAGAACGAGCCGCCTGTTCGAGAAAATTCCTGCATCCGGTCAATGTCCGTGAATAAGCTCGAAACTCCTGTCCCAATCGGATCGGGGCTGCATCCTGGAGATGAGTCCTCCCCGATTTTAAAACCTGGTCGAATTCTTTGGCTTTTGACAGGAAAGATCTTTCTATATTTTTCAGGGCATCGATCAGACCTTCGAGCAAAAAAAGAGTCGACATTCTTATGGCAGTGGGAAAAACATCATTCGTGCTCTGCCCCATATTCACATCATCATTCGGGTGGATCAATTGATATCGGCCCCGCTTACCCCCCAAAATTTCTTCTGCAAGGTTGGCCAACACCTCATTGCAATTCATGTGGAAGGCTGTTCCCGCTCCCATTTGAAAAACATCCACAACAAACTGATCTTGAAATCCTCCAGCCAAAACTTTATCACACGCTGTGACGATGGCGTCTGATTTTCGTTTTTCCAATCCGCCGAGTTTGTGATTTGCCTGTGCCGCAGCCTTTTTTATCAGAATCACAGCTTGCACCATTTTGGGATGGCTTTTGAGACCGCTGATTGGAAAATTCACCAAGGCTCTGGCCGTCTGAGCACCATAATAGACATCTGCGGGAACAGAGACATTCCCCAATGAATCATTTTCTGTTCTATTTGTTTTCCCCAAGGTAAAATTCCTCAACAGATATGTTTTAGGACTTTTTGCGTTTACGGCCTTCTTTTTTTCCCGACCGAATCATCTTTTTCTCAAGGGTATCCAATGAGTTTATCATCTTACGCAGCATATCATTTTCCTTCTCGATGAGCTTGCGGAGTAGACCCAACTCCTCATCCAGATCTTTTGCGGCATTGTTATTTTGCTGACTCATGCCAAGTATATACAGTTTAACTTATTTTATTGTTCTTATCCACCAAGATGACTTTCGGACAAAAAAAACTGATGTGATACTTCCTTCATAATCGATGTTTGTCTCTGTCACAATAGCTCGATGAATTTTTGACTTCAAGATATTTCTTTTCACGGCATCTTACTCCTTGTTTCGCACGATCATATTATCGATCAATCTCACCTTGCCGAAAAACACTGCAACAGCAATGAGTGTTTCTCCTTTTATTTTATCTAAAGGATCGAGATTTTCCAAATCGACGATCGCAATGTAATCAAGACTGGCCAAAGGTTCTGCGCCAATCAGCCTTGTCATTTCGCTTTTTATGATCTGGGGATCCTTCTCGCCAGCTTCTATCAAACGATTGGCTTCCCTTAAACTTTCCACCAAACACAGGGCGGCCTTTCTCTGATCCTTTGTGAGATAGACATTCCTCGAACTCAGAACCAACCCGTCTTCTTCCCTGATGGTAGGCAGGGCTTGGATTTCCACATCCAAGTTGAGATCACGGACCATTTTTTTGATGATCAAAGCCTGTTGGGCGTCCTTCTGGCCAAAATAGGCGATATCCGGGTTAACAATCGTGAAGAATTTCAGCAAAACCGTGCACACCCCTCGAAAATGTCCGGGACGGGATCGTCCCTCGAACTTGTCCTGCAAATCCGTCACGTCCACATACGTTTTGAATCCCTCAGGATACATCTCCTGATCATCCGGGACAAACACGATATCCACTCCAAGTTCTTCCAATAAAGCCGAGTCTTTCTCAAAATCTCGCGGGTATTCCTGGAGATCTTCTTTTGGACCGAATTGGGTGGGATTGACAAATATGCTGACGACCGTGAAATCTGTCCTCCGTAAGGATTCCCTCACAAGGCTTAAATGTCCCTCATGAAGAAAACCCATCGTGGGTACAAAGCCAACACTCTTCCCAGAAAATTTCCGTTTATTGATTGCCGCTTTAATCGCGCTTATTTTGGATAGTACTTCCACGCTACTTTTTTTCTTTTTTCTCCAAGATTTTTTCCAGGACCTCTTTCTTTTTCAAGTGATAAGAGTGCCGGTCGTCGGGAAACATCCCCTCTTTTACGTCTTCCACATACTCCTTTATGGCCTTGTTCAGACTGCCATGAATATCTGTATATCTTTTGACAAACTTGGGAAGATAGCCGTTGGCATATCCGACAAGGTCATGAAACACAAGTATCTGGCCATCACAATGAGGCCCGGCACCGATTCCGATGGTCGGAACGTTTCGCTTGTGTGTGATCTCTCTTGCCAGTTCCATCGGAATACATTCCAGAACGATGCTAAAAACTCCTGCTTTTTCCAAATCTTCGGCATTTTGTATGATTTTTTTTGCCTCTTCGATCTCTTTGCCTTTTACCTTGAACTGGCCAAGATGATAGATGGATTGAGGCGTCAATCCCACATGTCCCATGACCGGGATTTCAGCCTCCACAAGGGTTTCGATAAGCTTCAGCCTTTTTTGTGAAGCCCCTTCTATCTTAACGGCTTGGGCTCCAGCTTCTTTCAGAAAGCGTGATGCATTCCGGACTGTTTCATCCACGGACATATGGAAGGAAAAGTAAGGCATATCTCCTACAATCAACGGCCTCTGAGCAGCTCTCACAACAGCTTTGGTGTGATGGATCATTTCCTCCATCGTCACCGGGATCGTGTTTTTGTAGCCTAGGACGACCATTCCCAGTGAATCCCCAACCAGGATGAGATCTATGCCAGCCTCATCAACAATTTTGGCGGT
>DAOVBT010000036.1 GCA_030670375.1 Candidatus Aminicenantota bacterium
CCGATATGCTTGGACTGATGATGCAACTCGGCATGGAGCTTAAGCCGAAGGAGGGGGAGAAGTAGATTTTCCTCTTTTAGACGAACTTTACTGGTTAAGACTAGGATACAATAATAAATTTCAGAATTTATCAAACTCAGAATTCCTTTTGGCTAAAATTCAGCAAATTTTTGATTATAATTGAAGAAGATTCTCCGCATTCAGAGAAAGGCTGTTAGGCAGATTCAATTCTTAATATATCAGCAACTAAAGTCAATATCAGCAAATTTAAGGACAACGAAAAAACGGTCAAAACACATCCACATCAATTACCTATCGTCTTTTTATCTGAATCTCCCAGAACTCAACATCATTATTAAAACTTCACTCTTTGACCCTCTCAAATATCTCTCTCCTCTTGACAAGCACCCGGTCTAGGTCCGTATTATTTTCTACAAAATAATAAGGAGGAGAGTGACATGAGACCGAAGGGCACTAAGAAAGACGGGATTAAGTATCTATTGGAGTCAGAGCTGGCTGCGTTCTAGCTCTAGCTCTTTGAGTGTATTGCTTTAACGATGAGTTAATAACTCGCAGAAATGAGGGTACCCTCGAAGAACCACCTGTAAAAAAGGCTGGGTTAGGTTGGGTCGGTTTGTTTGAATGCCCAAATCGATGTGCTATAATCTTTCCTCAACTGATGATTGAACTTTATCATGTTTGGAAACAATACCAGAAACCTGACTGGGCCTTAAAAGATGTCACCATTAAGGTCAACCAAGGCGATTTTTGTTTTGTGACGGGACCCAGCGGTTCGGGCAAATCAACTCTTCTTAAGATCATTTTCCGCGAAATCTTTCCTACGCACGGCCAAATCGTCGTGGATAGGAGAAACATCTTGCGAATCTCCGACCACAAGATCTACAGACTAAGACGCACGATGGGAATTGTGTTCCAGGATTTCCGGCTGCTCTTTCATAAGAGAGTATTCGATAATGTTGCCGTCGTTCTCCAAGTTCTTGGTTACCCAAGAAAGGAGCTGAGACGCAGGGTATTTAATGCTCTCAGGATGGTCAATCTCAATCACAAGATGTGGGAATATCCTTCTCATCTCTCATACGGGGAACAACAAAGAGTCGCCATCGCAAGAGCTGTGGTAAACAATCCAAACATTATTTTAGCTGACGAACCCACCGGAAATCTCGACACAGAACTTGCCTTTGAGATAATGAGTCTGTTCTCAGAAATCAATAAAAAAGGAGCCACAGTCATCATCTGCACCCACGATCGAGAACTGATCCGGCATTTTGGGAAAAAAATTGTCTTTTTGTACAAAGGGAAGCTCTTGAGAGAGGAATACATTTGATAACACAAAAATTCAAACATTTCCAACGAGAAACTCTGAATAACCTCTGGCAATTCAGGGCTAGGAACGTTTTCTCCGTTACGATCATATGTTTATCATTCCTTATCGTCGGGATTTTTGTCTCCCTATCGAACAATCTCCAGTACACAGCTCAACAGCTATCCCAAGACATGGCTGTTGTATTTTTCCTGAATAAAGACATCTCTCCAATAGACAGAGAGGCCATCACAAGGGAACTGGGAAAGTCTCCTCTTGTGCAAAAAACTCAGTTCGTGAGCTCAGAAGAAGCCATGGAAAAATTCCTTACAAAATTTCCAGATCTCCAGGGAATCATTGACAACCTCAAGCTGAATCCTTTCCCATCTTCCTATGAGATATCACTTCGAGGAAGAGATCTTACTTATGAGGAAACTCAGCCCTTTATCGATAAAATGAGAGGGATGAAAGGTATCGAGGATGTCCAATTCAACAAGGACTGGGTAGAAAAGATGCAGTCGCTCAGCCGATTGGCCAGAGCAGTCGGTTTTTTCCTCGGAGGAATCCTGGTTTTGGCCTCATTCTTTATCGTTTCCAACGTTATCAAGCTCAACGTTATAGCTCGAAAAGATGAGATAGAAATCCTTCGTTTTGTGGGGGGAACGAATACTTTCATCCGAATTCCCTTCTTAACCGAAGGCATAATCTTGGGAGCCCTTGGAGGCATACTGTCTCTTCTGCTCCTTTTTGTCGTGATAAAGCTATTTCCTATCTATCTTGGTTCATCTTTAGGCATCTTGAATGAATTGATCAATTTTCGTAATCTCACATTTTCACAAAGCTTTGCGCTCATCTTCTCAGGTGCGGTGATCGGCTTGTTTGGAAGTCTGAGTTCTATCGCCAAATTCCTAAAATCCTAAACGCTGGCCCTTCACGGAAATTCAAAGTCTATTCCTTTAAATAAATATAAAAGGGAGGATAGGAAGAGTAAAGCCCATTAAGGGATTATCCCGAGTCGAAAAGACTGCAAAGATTGACTTAAGAGACTTCTTATCCTACAATTCGAGAAAATGGCTTCCATAGGGCAAGAACTCAAGAGAGAGCGCGAACTCAGGGGGATTTCTCTGAAAGAAATTGCAGATTTTACAAAAATAAACATCAGATTCCTGCGCGCCCTGGAGGAAGACCGGCTTGATATATTGCCCGAACAATTCTTCACAAGAGGCATAATCCGCACCTATGCAAAATACTTGGGCCTGGAGGAACAAAGTGTCTTAAACACCTATCTTGAAGGTTTGCAAGCCCAGGAAACGCAAGAGACATCAAATGAAAACAAAAAACCCGAAGTGAGTAAAAGCCCAGAATCCCACCCGAAAGAAAAAAAAATCTCATTGCTTTTTGCTTTGATGGTTTTGGCCATTCTCGCACTCATCATAGTCATGTACTTTGTTTTTCGAAAGGATGAGAGCCCTCCTCCCGATACACCGAAAATGGAATCCATCACTCAAAATACACAGGAGAAACCGATAACCACACCTCTCATCACTCAGGAAGAACCAGAAATCGAGCAGGAAGAATTGAACATTGAAATCACGGTCCAACAGGATACATGGCTGGAGATATTTGCGGACCAGGAAATGGTGGACAGCGGGATTAAGGCTCCAGGGGAACGCCTCCAATTCAAAGCACTCCAAGAATTTCTCATTCATATCGGAAACGCAGGTGGGATCACATATACCATCAATGGCGAAGAAGGAATAAAATTCGGAGAAATAGGAGCAGTTGAAAGAGACATCCAAATCACTTTGGATAACTATCGAGATTTTATTGAAAAGAAAAAAGAATTATAGATCTATAGGCATGGCAGACACAAAGAAAAAAGGTTCCCGTTTCATTGCTGTTATCATCATTTTTCTGATCATTCTGTTTTTTACGATCGAATTTATTATTCGGGAAGCCCAAGAGTTTTCCCCTACTTCATTTACCAACATTCTTCTCACTTCTCTGCAGATTATCGTCCTCCTGATGTTCCTCATCGTGTTGTTCGTGCTTGGGAGAAACTTGGCCAAACTCTATCTGGAGAGAAAAAGAAAAGTTCTTGGCGCCCACTTCAAGACAAAACTCCTTCTCTTTTTTATCGCACTCTCACTCATTCCTACGCTCCTTTTATTCTTTTTTGCCAGCGATCTCATAAGCCGAAACATAGAGACGTGGTTCAAGACACCGATAGACCGGATCTTAGACGATACCAAAGGTCTCACCGCTGGATTTTATATCAACGGAGAAGAAGCTACCCTTCATTACGCCAAGCAACTCAGTGCAGCCATCCAGGAAAAGAATCTCATCGACCTAGACCGGAGACTTCCGTTGATGGAATTTGTGCGAAACAAATTGACAGAATACAAGCTGGATGAAATCGGTGTTTTTGTTGCCGAAGAAGAGCTGTTCACCTATCTCAATCCCGACCTTCCGTTTCAATACTACAGAGATATCAAAACCAATCTGGTAAAGAGAGCCCATCTCGGAGAGCCCTTCAGCAGCATCGATCCAATGGGCAACGGGCAAATGATCCGAGGAGGGATTTCATTCAACATCCCTAATGGGAAGAATGTTCTGGTCGTGACGGGAAAATTCCTCCCTCAAAACTACGCGGAAAAGATCAATAACATCACAGCCTATGTCCAGAGATACAGTCAACTCAAAATCCAAAAAAATCCGGTTAAAGCTTTTTACTTCATCACACTGATATTCATAACTCTCCTTATTATCTTTGCAGCAAGCTGGATCGGATTCCATATAGCAAAAGGCATAACGGTTCCGATCGAAAAGCTAGCCCTTGCCACAAAAGAAGTCAGCAAAGGAAATTTAGAAATCCGTGTCGAAGATCCGGCCTCTGACGAACTCGGTATTCTGATAGACTCTTTCAATCAGATGATTTCAGACCTCAACGAAAGCCATCATAATATCGCTCAAAAAACAGCTGAGCTGGAAGGACGAAAGCAGTATATCGAGACAGTCCTCAGCAACATCACCACAGGTGTTATAACTCTGGATGCACAAGGCATCCTCACTACCATTAATCCTACGGCTCGTGACATGCTCGGCCTCAAACAGAGAAACTTGATCGGAAAGGGCTACAAAGATGTGCTCAACGACGACAATTACGGCGAAATCGTGGAAAATATCAAGAGAGGACTCCAGAAAAAGCACAAAGTTCCTGACAAGGAAATAAATATAAACTTCGATACTCAGAATGTTACCTTGGCTTTAACTTTGTCCCCACTAAGGGAGGCGAACTCCGAATTCTCGGGTATGATAGTCGTTCTTGACAACCTAACCCAACTTATCAAGGCCCAAAAAATATCTGCATGGAAAGAGATAGCCCAACGGGTTGCCCATGAGATTAAAAATCCACTCACGCCTATCCAGCTCTCGGCTGAAAGGATTATCAAGAATCTGAAGGTAAACAAAACCCGTTCTAGTGAAATCATCGAAGAAGGTGCCAATACCATCGTCCAAGAAGCGCGCACGATAAAATCTCTCGTGGATGAATTCTCAAACTTTGCTCGTATGCCCAGCATCCGTCTCCAATCGGCAGACCTTCACTTGATCATTGAGCAAACAATCTCTTTATTCACAGGAATATTCTCCGATATAGAATTCAAAACGCAGTTTTCCCCAGAAATCCCCGCTCCCCTTCTGATCGATCCTGATCAGATGAGACGTGTTTTCATCAATCTGATCGACAACGCAATCGATGCGATGAACAAAAAGGGGGAAATCCAGATAAGTACATCCTTCGACAAGGTCCAGCAACGGGTGAACATCGTAATCGCCGACTTCGGACCAGGTATCCCGCAAAAAGAGAGAGATATGTTATTCCATCCCCATTATTCCACAAAAAAGAAAGGCACAGGCCTCGGGCTTGCCATAGTCAACCAAGTCATCAGTGAGCATAATGGTTCCATAGAAGTTGAGGCCAACAAACCTCATGGCGCAAAATTTATAATTCAGATACCCACATGATAAAAGACAAAATTCTTGTGATCGACGATGAGGCAGGGATAAGGTCTTCCCTGAAGGGCATCCTCGAAGACGAAGGTTTTTCTGTTACCACAACAGATACGGGTGAAACAGGTCTCGATATTCTAAAAAACAAAAATTTTGATTTGGTTCTTCTCGATATTTGGCTGCCGCAGATGAGTGGTCTCGACGTCCTTGCAAAACTAAAAACTGAGGAAGAAGATTCTCAAGTTGTTATGATTTCGGGACACGGATCGATTGCCACCGCAGTCACGGCAACAAAATTGGGTGCTTTTGACTTTTTGGAAAAGCCTTTATCACTGGAAAAAGTGGTGCTGACCGTCAAAAACGCTCTCCGCCAAAAAAAGCTGGTAGAAGAGAATATACAACTGCGGGAAAGGTTGGAAGCCAAATTTCATCTAGTCGGAGAGAGTCCTGCCATCCAAAAATTAAAAAATGAGATAAATTTGGCAGCTCCCACAAACGGCCGCGTGCTGATATACGGGGAAATCGGGACAGGAAAGGAGCTTGTTGCCCGTCTTATCCATCAGCAAAGCCCGCGAAGACACAAAAGATTCATACAAATCAATTCTGCTGCCATTCCCGAGGATCTGATCGAAGGCGAACTTTTTGGCTATGCGGGAAAAGAAAAGGCGGACTCAGAACGGGGGAAAAAGGGGAAAATCCTTCTTGCAGACGGGGGCACTCTCTTTCTTGATGAAATTGGAGAAATGAGCCTCAAAACCCAGGCTAAACTTGTCCGTTTCATCGAGGTACAAAGATTCGAACCTTTGGGATCATCAGAATCCATCACGTCAGATGTCCGCCTGATTGCATCGACCCACAAAAATCTAAGAGAACATATCGCCGCTTCAAAATTTAGAGAAGACCTCTTTTTCAAGCTCAATATCATCCCGATGGCGATCCCTCCCCTTAGGGAACGAAAGGAAGATCTCCCATTATTGATAGAATACTTTCTGAATTACTTTGCAAAAGAATACGGAAAAAAACAAAAAACCATGGACGAAGAAGCAATGAAAGCCTTCATCAATTATTCATGGCCAGGGAATATAAGCGAGCTTATCAATGTGATCGAAAGATTCGTCATCATGGTTCAAGAAAGAGAAATAAAATCTACTCACCTATCCCTTCTTGTGGAACCGATCGAATCTCAGTTCATATCGACGATAGAAGAACATCAACCCCTTGTTCAAGCCAAGGAAAAGTTCGAGAAAGAATACATCCACAAAGCCTTGCTAAATAACAATTGGGATATACAGAAAGCGGCATCCGAACTTAAACTCGACAACAAGGTTCTTGAAGAAAAAATTAGGGGGCTAGGGATTTCCTTCCTCGGCTAACTTCCTGGGCGAACCGATCTCACCACACCGACTTCGTTGCAGCCCATTTGCGGTAGTTTACTACAACTTCATGGGCCACTTCCTCGTCGGCGCACCAATCTCGGTCCCTAAATAATCCAGGGTATTTATCTTAAAAAGAAATAGACCAAGGTTCTGTTGATTGGTATAATAGGAAAAATTTTTTTCTGATAAACGGAAATAATATGGAAAGTCAACTGCTTGCCATCCTGACTCAAATCAGAGACTACATTTGGGGCCTTCCACTCATCATCCTTTTGGTAGGGACAGGCGTGTTTCTTACCATACAATTAAGGGGATTGCAGATAAGAGGTCTTTTTTATTCCCTTTATCTCGCTTTTATCAAAAGAAAAGAAGACGACCAGGAAAAGGGCGACATATCCCATTTTCAAGCACTGATGACAGCCCTCGCTGCAACGGTAGGAACAGGGAATATTGTAGGTGTTGCCATTGCCATCGTTGTGGGCGGTCCGGGGGCTCTTTTCTGGATGTGGATCACAGGGCTATTCGGGATGGCCACCAAATATTCCGAAGCGGTATTGGCGATAAAGTATAGAGAAAAAGACCAATTCGGGACCATGAGCGGCGGGCCAATGTATTACCTTTCGAAGGGACTCAAAGCAAAATGGCTCGGGGTGCTTTTTGCTGTGTTTGCATTCCTCGCTGCCTTTGGGATAGGGAACATGGTTCAATCCAACTCTGTCGCAAACTCTGTCAAAACGACTTTGGGAATACCCTATTGGGTAACAGGACTCATTCTTGCTACTTTCACAGCCATGGTGGTTCTCGGAGGAATCAAAAGCATCGCCAAAGTCACCCAAGTCCTTGTGCCTATAATGATAATCGTATATGTCTTGGGAGCAACAATCATCCTGATTATGAAAATCGCAGACATCCCTCAAATCTTCGCCCTAATCTTTAGATCAGCCTTCACACCCACGGCTGCCTCTGGTGGTTTTTTGGGCGCTACGGTCATGCACACAATCCGTATGGGAGTGTCTAAGGGTGTTTTTTCCAACGAATCTGGACTCGGTTCAGCACCGATAGCCGCTGCTGCAGCAAAAACTCCGAACCCTGTCAAACAGGCACTGGTTTCTATGACCCAGACCTTTATCGACACCCTTGTGGTATGCACGATGACCGGGATTGTCATACTTACCTCTGATCTATGGAAATCGGGATACACAGGTGCAGAACTCACAACGATCGTATTCGACACTTTTCTTCCCGGAGGATTCGGCGGATTCATCGTGACTGTCAGTTTGATTTGTTTTGCTTATTCAACCATATTGGGTTGGTGTTATTACGGCGAAAAATCCATCGAATATTTGTTTTCAGAAAGAGCTGTCAAAGGCTACCGCATTGTTTTTGTCATTTTTGTCGCGATCGGAGCCATGCTCAAGCTCGAGATCGTCTGGAGAGTCTCGGATATCATGAACGGGATGATGGCTTTCCCCAATCTCATCGGCCTTATAGGACTCAGCAGTGTGATCGTTCTAGAGACGAATAAATATTTCTACAATAAAAAATAACTTCTCTCTCCTTTTCAATTTACACCTGAAATTTTTTGTGCTATCGTGATTGGCGATAACCCTAGGGAAGTGAAATGAAAGTCGATGCAATGAGATTGGTCATCAGTTCAGCCCGGAAGTTTATCAATATGGGAGTTCTATCCCGCTTGTGGAACTTGGTAAAAAACTTACATGCTGCTGACATCGCTTCCCTGATGAATCATCTTATTGTTAGGGAAAAACTCACTTTATTCAACACCATCTATGAAAAGGACAAGGAGAAAGGGGGCGAAGTCCTCAGTGAACTCGTACCGGAAGACGCTGCTGATATGCTGAAGGGACTTCCTGTGGAGCAAATCTCTGAAATTCTTCAAGATATTCCTCCTGACGACGTGCCACCCATCCTCCAACATTTGCCCGAAGACATGCAAAATGCTGTCCTTGCTGCTATGGAAGAAAAGCCATCTGAAGACGTTAAAGAACTGCTGCTCTACGAAGAAGAAACAGCAGGCCGAATCATGTCTCCCAATTTCTATGCGCTGAACGAAAACACCAATGTCTCGGATGCCATCACTGCTATGCAGTTGGAAGGAGACGTGGAATCTGCGTTTTATCTTTATGTCATAGATGACCAAGAACGGCTGACGGGTGTGGTTTCTTTGAGGCAACTCCTTTTCGCTCGTCCCAATACACCGATAAAAGAGATCATGACAAAGGAAATCATCTGCGTCCATACCAAAACTGACCAGGAAGTTGTGGCGCGAAATGTCGCTTCCTATAATCTTGTGGCGATTCCTGTTGTAGACACAGAAAACAAGCTTGTCGGTGTGGTGACAGTCGACGACATTATCGATGTTATCGATAAAGAGGCAACCGAAGACATGTACAAAATGGTATCCTTGGACACCTCTGACAGAGTCCAGGACAGCGCCTTTACCTCTATCAAAAAAAGACTCCCTTTTCTTCTCTTCAGCCTTTTAACCGCATCTTTGGCTCCATTGGTTGTTAAAAATTTCACGGGCACAATCGAAAAGGTGGTCCAGTTGGCTGTTTTTATGCCTCTGGTTGCAGCGTTGGGCGGAATAGCCGGAAACCAGACAATCGCGATAATGGTCCGCGAAATCGCAATCGGACAGATCGACTGGTTTTCAGCCAAAAAAGCCCTGTTTAAAGTGCTCATGGTCGGAATAGGGAACGGCATCATCATAGGTTCCATTCTCGGTGGGCTTTCGTACGCACTCATCGGCAATCTTTATTTCGGTTTGGTCCTGGGATTGGCCTGCATCGTCAATCTGTTTGTTGCCGCTTTAGTCGGAACCCTTATTCCTCTTTTTCTGAAACTCCTACGCCTCGATCCGGCTCTTGGGTCGGTCAATCTTCTCACCATGTGTACAGATTCAATGGGATTCCTGACCTTCCTTGGGCTCGGAACCCTATTTCTGACACACCTCGTATAACCTCCGATGCCACTGGAACAATCCGAAGCTTTTATCCTGAGAACTTTCCACGTGGGAGAACAGGACAAGATCGTTGTCTTTTTTGCTAAAAATAAAGGTATCGTCAAAGGGATAGCAAAGGGAGCGCGGAAATTTGGGAACCGCTTCGGGAGCGGCCTGGAACCTCTCTCCCACGTCGAACTTCATTATTACGAAAAGGAACACAAGGACCTGGTCGTCCTTAACAACTGCGACCTCATCGAGTCCAACTTCGACCTTCAAAGAGATGTGGATAGAGCATTTATTCTCAGCTATTTTTCCGAGCTCATCGAGGAATTTTTTCCCTCTAGAGAAAAAGACGACATTCTTTTCCGCCTTTTAGAATCCACCCTCAAAGCCATGAACGCTGGAGGCGATCTGGACTTAGTGGGAGCCTATTTTGAAGTTTGGATTCTCAAAATAAATGGATTTCTTCCGAGCTTCAAAAAATGCCGGGGATGTCGGAAAGAAATCATGGACTCAGCATGGCTTTCTTCAAAAAAGGAAGGCGTGTATTGCACAAGCTGTGCCTTTCATAAAAAAGAGGAAATACAACAAGAGATGAACGAATTCCTCCAGTGGGTGAAGAAAAATCCTCCTCCCGGAAAGACAGAACTCCCCATAGAGCGCGAGAAACTGAAGGCTATTCGCAAAACTCTCCAGGGTATCATCGTCTTTCATATGGAACGGGAACCCAA